>CALSAT010000369.1:0-4287 GCA_943372905.1 Bacteroides fragilis
GATTAGTGGAAAACATCTTTTACAAAATCGCTTGTTTATAGTAATCCACACTTTAAATAAGGTAATCCACATCCTTGTTTGTGGCAGATAGTGGATTTGACTATCCTTATCCACATTAATGTGTATTCAGTAACGGGAAAAACTTTTTCATGTATATCAAAAATAAAGTTGTGAATAAGGATAGGACAAGTGGTTCACTATTTACCCACTTAACCAAAAAATAATAGAACCCAGATTTTCGTTTCCAAGCATCCTGTTTCATATCCACGTTTCACATTGGGATATCCACATTATTTTATTCTCATTCACATATTGATGGGGAGAAATTTCTGATCAGATTGTTTGATTTTAAGCATAATTGGTGATTTTACTACTAATCCACCAGTGGAAAGTAGTATAAAAAGGAATCACTTAATTTTACTCACCACCGAAATACTTAAATTTTGCTATATGAAATACCTCAGACACCTGTTAATTGCCCTTAGCCTTACTATTATTTCTGCTTTTGCCCGTGCTGATGAGGGTATGTGGCTACCCTTGTTTCTCCAACAGTTGAACGAGAAGCAAATGAAGACTATGGGCATGAAAATAAGCGCAAAGGATATATATAATATTAACAGCGGCAGCCTGAAAGATGCTATTGTCAGTTTTGGTGGCTTTTGCACCGGCGAAGTTATTTCGTCCAAAGGACTAGTGTTAACGAACCATCACTGCGGTTTCGATCAAGTTCAAAATCACTCTACTTTAGAACATAACTATATAAAAGACGGCTTTTGGGCTAAAAATAACGGCGAAGAAATTCCTAACCCCGGGTTGTTTGTCACTTTTATTGTGCGGATAGATGATGTTAGTAAAGAGGTTTTAAAAGGGGTTACCCGGTCAATGTCTGAAAGCGAAAGACAATCAATTATTGATAAGAATATTGCCCAATTGCGAAAAGATGTTAAAAGAGAAAGTTACCAGGATAGTTTCATCCGATCTTTTTTTGAAGGAAACCAGTTTTTTCTTTTTATAACAGAAACCTATAAAGATGTAAGGCTGGTAGGGGCTCCGCCTGCCGCTATCGGTAATTTTGGAAAAGACACCGATAATTGGATGTGGCCCCGCCATACCGGTGATTTTTCTATGTTCCGTATTTATGCCGGCAAAGACAATAAACCAGCAGAATATTCCGCTGATAATGTGCCTTATACACCTAAAAAATCTCTGTCTATTTCCCTGGACGGGGTAAACGAAGGAGATTTTACGATGGTATTTGGTTTTCCCGGACGTACTACTCAATACCTTCATTCCGCCGCAGTAGAGCAGATAATGATGGTGAACGACCCGGCCAAGATCGCTATCCGGGAAAAAGCCCTGGGAGTAATAGACGGATATATGAGAAAAGATGAGCAGATAAAAATACAATATGCGGCAAAATATGCCAGTATCCAGAACTCATATAAAAAATGGCAGGGTGAGGTGCTGGGACTGACAAGTACCAACGCATTGGCTAAAAAAAGGACATATGAAGAAACGTTTCAAAAAAGAGTAAATGCTAACCCTCTATGGAAAGAATCGTATGGCAGTTTGCTTGGTGATCTGGATAACCTGTATAAACAAATAAAACCCTATGGCTATGCCAGGGACTATTACCTGGAAATAACCAGCCGGATAGAGCTATTCGCCATTGCTGGCTGGATCAATTCTCTCCGGACGGCCTTTGAGAAGGATGGTGAAAACGGGTACCAGCAACGCCTGAAGCAGGTGAAGAATATGCTGGGAGGATTATATGATGAATATAATGCGGAAGTGGACCAAAAACTATTTGAATCATTAATGAAAATGTACATCAATGATCAGGAAGAGGTGTATCAATCACCGGTTTTAAAGGAAAAATTAAAGGTGGCTGGCAATGATTTTGCAGCGCTGGCCAGCGGACTATACAGTTCTGTAGATCTTGATGATAAAAAAGTAACGATGGAAATGCTGGAAAAGACTTCGCAGGAAGTATTGGCTTATTATAAAAATAATGCGGCCATCAGGTTGTATACCGATATGGTAAATACTTATTCAACCTCTGTTACTAAAAAACTAAATGAGATACAGACTAATATTAATAAACTGAACCGTACCTACATGCAGGCGCAGATGGATGTGATGAAGGAGAAAAAGTTTTATCCTGATGCCAACAGCACCCTGCGGGTAACTTATGGGAATGTGAAAGGATATACCCCAAGAGATGCGGTGAAATACGACTTCTATACTTACCTGGATGGGGTGATGGATAAGTACAAACCAGGCGACTATGAATTTGATGTGCCGGAAAAAATCCGGTCTCTATATGCCAGTAAAGATTATGGTCAATACGGCACAAATGGAAAAATGCCGGTTTGTTTTATCGCAATGAACCACACCACCGGCGGAAACTCCGGCAGCCCGGCACTTGATGCCTGGGGTAACCTGGTCGGCCTGAACTTTGACCGGGTTTGGGAAGGTACCATGAGTGATATTAATTACGACCCCTCCATTTGCAGGAATATAATGGTTGACATCCGTTATGTGCTCTTTATCGTGGACAAATACGCCGGGGCCAGCCACCTAGTGCAGGAAATGAAGCTGGTGCACCCCAAAAAAAGGAGCTAGTTTATTGGTTACCAAGGCAATTCGGCAAAGTCTGACAACTAATCGGCTTGTTGGTTTTTTAACCCGTTCGAGGCTTATTTTCTATCTGGTATATCCACATTATATCCCCAAAAGCCCTATTTTTGCCATCCTTTTTAAACAAGGTACATTATGTCTATTATACAGGATATCAGGGATAAGTATGCAAAGCTTACAGTAGTACTTATAGCACTTGCATTGATCGGTTTTATTTTGACGGACTATTTTCAAAGTAAAGGACGCACCGGAGGCGGCAGCACTTCCAATACAATTGGCTCAGTAAATGGCCGCAGCATCTCCTACGATGACTTTATAAGTAAGGTGGAAATGGCCAAGCAAAACATGAAGTCGCAGGGCTACCCCGCCGCTCAGGCAGATATGCAGGCACCCGAACAAGTGTGGAACCAGGAAATTGGCCGTTTATTGCTGGAAGAAGAACTGGATAATGTTGGCATTACTGTTGGAAAAAAAGAAATGGGCGATGTGTTGTATGGTCCTAATGCCCCAGAAGACCTGAAGAGACAGTTCACAGATTCGGCTACAGGTGTGTATGACGGCGTAAAAGCAAAGCAGGCGATAGACCAGATGCTGAAGAATAAACAAACGCCACCAGAACAAAAAGCGCAATTCAATAATTACATCATTAGCCTGGAGGCACAGCGCAGGCAGGATAAATATCTTTCCTTATTGGTAAATAGTGTAAATGCCCCACGTTGGTTTGTGGAAAAGAAAAATGCAGATGCCAGCCAGATGGCAAGGATTTCTTATGTGAACGAAACCTATGCCAGCATTGCTGATAGCACGGTGAAAGTGGATGACAAAATGATAGCCGATTATATCAGCAAGCATAAGGATATGTTCAAACAGGAAGAAAGCCGCAGCATCAGCTATGTTAACTTCAGTGCCGCTCCATCAGCAGCGGACAGCGCTATTGTAAGAGATAACCTCAACGCCTTGAAAGCAAAATTTGATTCCGCAATGGATGTAAAAGCATTCCTGCTTGGCGAAGGGATATCAAATTATTATGATGGTTATATAAACGGAAAAACGATACAGATCGCCTTAAAAGACTCTATTTTCAGAACACCAGTGGGAAGTGTGTACGGTCCATATCTTGATGGAGGAAGCTATGTACTGGCAAGAGTTGAAGGCGTAAGGCAAATGCCAGATACAGCAAAAGTTAGGCATATACTTATCAGTACAGATCAGGGACGGGATTCCGCCACAGCGTATAATCTGGCTGATAGTATCAGGAAGGCAATCGCAGGCGGCGCCAATTTTGATACGCTTTGTGCCAAATATTCTGATGATGGAGGAAGTAAAGACAAAGGCGGTGTGTATGATGATGTTCCTTCAGGAAAAATGGTGGGAGAGTTTAACGACTTCATGTTCCTGCAGCCAGTTGGCACCAAAGGGATTGTAAAAACAGAATTTGGGTATCATTATATGGAGATAATGTCGCAAAAAGGCAGCGGTACCGGTTATAAAGTAGCATACCTCCCGAAAGAAATTTTTGCCAGTAAAGAAACAGATGCAAGAGCACAGGAGAATGCATTGAAATTTGCAGGCGATTGTAAAGACATCAAATCCTTTGATGAAGTATATGAAAAAGAGTGGAAGGCAAAAGGCTTTACCAAAGCAGTG
>CALSAT010000370.1:0-4285 GCA_943372905.1 Bacteroides fragilis
TGTTAACAGTTTCCGTAGCGGCCTTGGCCGCCTCTTCATAATTGGCAGCAAGCATGGCATTATTGGTTTTCATGTGCAGGTTGTGGATAACGTAAAGAAAATCAGCTCCTGCTGTTGGTGCGTAAAGCAACAAATTGTTTTGGTAACTATTTACAGCGTCCTTATTTACCTGCACTCCTTTTTGATAATTGCCCGTGCGGAGATAAATATGAGAAGGCATATGCACCAGGTGTGAAAGCCCGGGGTTTGTTTTCCCTAACCGCTCAGCACTTGCCAGCGCTTTTGCGGCAAAAGGCGATGGTTCCATTACATGTATATAGTAATGGTTGGCTCCGGGGTGCAACGGATGTTTGGTCAGTATTTTCTCCAATAATGATCGAATAGCAGGCGTCCATGGTTTAGGTTTTCCATTGGTAAACCACAAATCCCAGGGATGCTGCAGCATCATGGCATCTGCATACAAAGCCTGTGCATCTGCATTGTCTGGAAACATCAGGCTGGTCCTTTTCATTTTGACTGTATAATCTTCGTTTAGCCTGGCACGGGTAATGTCAGTTGAGTCGGCAGTGTACCGCATTTTCATGGCATCAATAAGCGCCTGCTCCAGTTTGGTTGATTGTGCGGAATACAATATGGCATTGTTAACTGCAGTCAATGCATCAGGCGATGCTCTGTAACCAAAGTCATTGATATTGGGCCCGTAACATAATGCCTGCGCCCAATAGATCATGGCGCAATGATCATCAAACTGTTGTGCTTTTTTAAAAGAAGCTATTGCCTCTATGATATGAAAGCCATAATACATATTAATACCCTGGTTAAAATAAAACTGGGCACTGTCGCTTTCCGTTGAAATTTTCCATTTATATGTGCCTGCACCGGGTATAGGCGGAATATCATACTCCTCCAGCAGTTTTTTTAACGATGCCCAGTCGGGCCCGCAACTGACAATCGTTTTTTTTAAGGTTGAGTTAGCAGACTGCGGAGAAGAAGTTGCGGTTGTGGTAAGTTTTACCGTAAATGCAAAAAGGAAGGATGCAATAGTAGCCAGCAAAAAATGATACAGTTTCATTATCTGAAGTGTTTGCCTGCAAAAGGTACAGAATTTTTGATAGAATGAATTTCTGTATATTAAGTCGTTACCGGGTAAAGAAGAGATCAGAAATTAATCAACTGTTTCACTTTTCTGTTTACCAGGGCCATGTTCAGGTATTTGATGTTGAGAAATCCAAAATCCCGTATCAACAACAAAGAGATGCCGGCTTCTTTTAATGCGACTGCGGAGTTGAAACAATCGATTGCTTTGTCCCTGGCTCCTGCATAGGCATAGTCCATTCCCATCCAAAACTGAGATACATACCCACCCTGCATTTTCAGGTTTTTATAATGTTCCTCTGTTCTTTTTTCCAGCAGGGAATGGTCGCCTTTTTGATAAAATTGAAGCAGGGCAACATCGCCGGATAGGGTTGCAGTTTCAATGGCTTTCTCTTTGTCGTTAAAAAACCAGTACAGGCGGGACATCTCCTCATATCTTTTTTTCTGCAGGCTTTTATCCTGTGGCACTTTGTCAATCAATGATTGCTGAAGGGCAATGGCTTCCTCTTTCTTATTCATGCTTACAAGGGCCATTACTTTATTCTTCATTAAATAATACCACATCGGGTTTACTTCAGTGCCTTTGTCATAAACCTCCATCGCTTCATCCGTTTCGCCTTTGGCCTGCAGCAAAATAGCCAGCCACAGGTACACATTGGACTGATTTGCATTGAGGCTGATAGCCCGCCGGTAAGTGATCTCCGCCGCATGCCAGTCAAATGTTTGAAAATACCAGTAGCCCAATGAGGCCTGTGTTTCGCCGGAGAAAGAATCAAGACCTATAGCACTGTCAATATATTTTTTTGCCTGCCAGAGCATTTGTACCGGGTCTTCATATCCCCGGAAAGAGGCCAGCAGATAAGTATTGGCAAGGCCGGAATAAGCTTCTGCAAACAATTTATCCAGGCGGATGGCTTCCAGAAAATGTTGCCGTGCCTGCAAGATATCTGCTGCTGTCCTGTTTTCTAATAATAACTTGCCACGCATATAATGATCGTATGCCTGCAGGTCAACAGTAGGCAGATAATCCAGTTGCTGTGTTTCTTTTTTTGAAAGAGCGGTGTTCAGTACTGCCGCTATGGCCAGGGCCACTTCCCGCTGAATGCTGAAGATGTCCTTCATAAAACGGTCGTACGATTCTGCCCAGATATGCTCATCCGTAACAGCATTTATAAGCTGTGCGGTGATACGGACCTTATCATTATGCCGCTGTACACTCCCCTCCAGTATAAGTGAAACTCCCAACTCCTTGCCTATTTCTTTGATCGGCTTTGTGGTACCCTTGTACTGCATCACCGAAGTGCGGGAAATAACTTTGTATGCTTTTATTTTAGAAAGCTGTGTGATGATGTCTTCCGTCAGTCCATCGCCGAAATACTCCTGCTCCGGGTCATTACTAAGGTTAGCAAAAGGCAGTACCGCAATGCTGTTGGCATTTGCCACAACAGGGGTTGCATCAGGTGAATGCCCGGCATCATGTACAAACGTCCCGCTCCCTTCTGTTATGATCTCATAAATACGAAGCGGTACTTTTACATTCTTCAACTTTGCTTCTTTAACAAAAACTGACTCCAGTTCCTTTTTATTAGCAATATTCCGGTACACCATTTCGGATATGTAAATACCCCCTGCCGGTGCCAGCGACTGTATGCGGGATGCAATATTGACCACATCGCCAAAAACATTTTTGTCATGAATAACGACATCACCCATGTGTATGCCAATTCGCACCGGTATCCGGGGTTCGGCCTGAAGGTCTTCCTGCAGCAGTTTGGCAAATTCCGCTGCATCCGTAGCACTTTGAAAAAGGAGCAGAGACCCATCACCGTAGTACTGAATAATTTTACCGGTAAGTTCTTCCGCGATCAGCTCAACCGATTCACGGAAACGGTTGACATTGGCAACAGCAATGTCCTCGTCCTCCTGCATCATAGCAGTGTAACCGACAATATCGGCAAAAAGAATTGCAGCTAGTTGGTGTGAATGTACGGCCATGATTATTTACATAAGAAAGCTGCGAAGATACTAAAAGGTCTTTGCCATTCCGATAGTAAGTATATATACCAGCATGCCGTTACCAATCTTTGAGTAGCCTCCTTCGTCGACAGGGCTTGATTTATGAACAGGACAACATAAAACTAATTCTGCCCTATAGTCCTTAGTATTGCTTTGGGGAACATCGGCCAGGGCTGAAAGAACCGGGTTTGGCAGGAAGATGAAAAGTATCTACTTTACATAATATAACACTGATAGAAAGTGATTTTTTGATGAGAATGACACTGTTCATAGCGATTTTATTGACTAATGTAAGTATATCCCTTTCGCAAACGACATATACTTTCACCGGAAACGGGAACTGGTCAGTCCCCGCTAACTGGAGTAATAATACTGTTCCGCCAGCCATACTTCCCGGAGGGACAGCAATTATTCTTTCAACCTCTTACTAAACAGAAATCCAATACTTATACACCATATCGTCCAACCGAGATAATAAAAACGTTGCACAAGCCCTTCGTATTCGTTGCCAAATGGTTTTACAAATCGTAAAAAAATAAGAAGCAGAACTACAACAGCAAATCCACTCCATAGCCGCTCGTTGTAAAACTCCCTTTTAGGCCAGAAGAAGAATGCTGCTACCATTCCTAATAAGAGTAAAAGAGGCAAGGGTCCTTGCTTGTCATGCAAATAATTACCCATTGGGAATATAGCTGCCCAAAGAATACTCAGTGGCATACAAAATGATAATAAAGCCGGTACTACTGAAATCTTAAAACCTTTACAGTATTTAAAAAATAGCAGAGAAAACACCAACGAGAGTATGGTCAAAAGTAATAATGCTATCAACATAAATTTCTCAGCCGGGGCACCTTTCATTCCCAACTCACTAATAGTATTATGTAAATGATTATAATCAATATTTATCATTCCCCCGGCAAAAACAATAACCCAGAAAAAAAGTGGTGTAAGAATTCCTGATACTAAAAAAGTTTTGTGCATAAAATGAAAGATACACAAGTAAAGTATATGTACTAAAAAAAGTAATTAAAATCAGTCGTGCAGTATTTATCATCTATCTGTTTGGCAACAGTTTATGTTCCGTCAATATCAAAAATGATAATTTTCATAAGCAGAATTGGTATTGCAAGTAACTACTTATTGACGACCAGGCAACTATCGAGTCCGGCCAATA
>CALSAT010000371.1:0-4281 GCA_943372905.1 Bacteroides fragilis
GAACTACTTTCCGTAATAATGAAGTGAATATTTATCGTCCGCAGGTACGCCGGGATGATAACAGGACCTTTGCTCCCCGCCAGTTTAACCGGTACGACAGACAAGATGGTAACAACCGCGGAGGAACAAATAATAACGGTTTCAGAAGAGGAAATGATAACAACAACAATAACAACAATGGTATAAGAAGAACAGATGATAACAGGGGAAATGACAACCGTTTCCGGAGAACAGATGATAGCCGGAGAAACAATGAAGTAAATAATGGGAACAACGACCGCCGCGAACGCTCCGGCAACAGCCCTTTCCGGAGAACGGATGATAATGTAAGAGAACCACAGAACCGTGACCGGGACAATAACATTGAACGCCGCAGGATGGAACGGCCGGAAAATGGAAACAATGTGCCGGGCAGGAGAATCTATCAGCCCGGCGAAAGAAGAGAGGGTTCTATTCCAGGCGGACCGACCGACAGCCGTCGTTTAGAACGCCGCACTGATAATGGTGGCAACAACACGGTACGCCAGCCGCAACGGCAGCCTGCTCAGCAAATGGAAAGAAGACAGGAGCCAAGACAACAACGGCCGCAAATGGAAAGACGGACAGAACAACGCCAGCCTTCCCAGCAAATGGAAAGAAGGCAGGAGCCAAGGTCGCAGCCGCAGCAACAGCCCCGCCAGTTTGAAAGGAGAAATGATGGAGGTGGCAGTCAACCTTCCAGAAGCAATGAGAGCCGTGGTGGAAATAACAGTGGAAGATCAAGAAGATTTTAAATAGAATAATATTGATAGTAAGCTAAAAGGGATCGCCTGCAAAGGCGGTCCCTTTTTTTATGAGTGAGATTCTTTTTGTACCTGAAACTATCTTCTGCTATTATGTATAAAAAGAAAGACCCGGTATCACTACCGGGTCTTTTTGTAAAAAGCGTTATCGTCGTAGATTTTCTTAGTTCGTCTTTTTTACATTTACTGCATTCATGCCTTTTTTGCCTTCCTGCAGGTCAAACTGAACTTTGTCGCCTTCTGCCACCTGGTCGATAAGACCGCTGGCATGTACAAAAGTTTCTTTGTTAGAGTCATCGTGTTTAATGAAACCGAATCCTTTTTCTGAATTAAAAAACTTAACGGTTCCCAGATTTTTGTCGCTCATTGTATTTGTATTATTGATTAATGGCGCTAAAGGTACACTTTAATAACCGGAACGCAGCAAATGAATGAAAAGCAGGCGGGTTATGACTTCTTCTGCAACTGCCCAATGGCAGCTAAGTGACTAAGTAACACTACCATTACGATAAATGAAGGCAACCATACAAATGGGAAAAATAATACGGCAATATTGGGCTGATCGAAGGCAAACCGCTGAAAAGGGAATGGTGCTGATAAAACCGCTGTAATGACAATATTGAGCAGCAGCCCGACACATACCAGGTTCCAGGCCAGCAGTAATTTTCTTCTTTTTACTGTTTTACCATTAAAACAAACGAAATACATGACGGGGGCGGTGATGCCTGCTACAATATCAAAATTGCTGCCTGCAAATGTCATGAGGTCGGGTACTGCTTTTTGCGCTGCCAGCCAATAAAGGGATAACTCTACCGGGATCCTTACCACATGCAGGAGGGTAAGCATTCGCAGATCCAGGGACTGCAGGAAGTTTTGTCCTTTAGGACTGATGAGCAGAAATATAATCAATACCAAAGCCGGTACTACTGCCAGTAGAAAGCGGGGTGGTATGCCTGTTGTATTTGCCAGGAAACCCGTATAGGCCAGTATAGCTGTAATAAGCAGCCATGCAAAAATGATTAGCGTTGGCACCTTCTTATCTTTCACTGAGCTGATGAATAACTGGTAGGTCAATGCAACAGCTGCTAAGAAGGTGATGATAAGATAGGAGGGCAACCCAGTGATCATGATAATGATTTTAGTGCTGCAAGATACTTTATTTAAAAAGCCTTCCCGAATTTGCAGGAAGGCTTGTTTTTTATTGCAATAGCATTTAATTGCTTTATGCTTCTGCTTCCATATAACTTTCTACCGGCTCGCAAGTGCAGATAAGGTTGCGGTCGCCATGGGTATTGTTTACCCTTGCCACACTGGGCCAGAATTTATTCTGTGTTACATAATACAGCGGGAACGCTGCTTCTTTCCTGGAATACGAATGATTCCATTCATCAGCGGTTACGACAAATTGTGTATGCGGTGCATTTTTGAGTGCATTGTCTTTTTTATCTGCCCGGCCTTCTTCAATTGCTTTTATTTCTTCCCGGATGGATAACAGTGCATCACAGAAACGGTCCAGTTCTCCTTTGTCTTCACTTTCTGTTGGTTCTATCATGATCGTTCCCGGCACGGGGAAGCTCATGGTGGGGGCATGGAAGCCATAATCGATCAGGCGCTTGGCTACATCTTCTGCTTCCACTTCTGCCGATTTTTTGAAGGGACGAAGATCAACGATGAATTCATGGGCGCACTGACCGTTGTTATTGGTATATAAAATATCATACGCACCGTCCAGTCTTGCCCGCATATAATTGGCATTGAGAATAGCATATTCTGTAGCGGCTTTTACACCGGCGCTGCCGAGCATCCGGATATAACCATAGCTGATGAGGAGAATGGAAGCGGAGCCGTAGGGGGCGGCGCTTACTGCGCCGGGTGTGCCCAACTCTTCAGGAGTGCGCAACTCTCCAGGGGTTTTTAACCCCTGGAGAGTTATATGCCCGGGTAAATGTTTTGCCAAATGTACCTTGACACAAATGGGACCCATGCCGGGGCCACCGCCGCCATGCGGGATGGCAAATGTTTTATGCAGGTTCAGGTGACAAACATCTGCACCGATGAGACCGGGGGCTGTTAATCCTACCTGTGCATTCATATTGGCACCATCCATATATACCTGGCCGCCATGCTGGTGAATGATATCGGTGATCTCTTTGACTGTTTCTTCATACACACCGTAGGTGCTGGGATAAGTGATCATGATGCCGGACAGTTCATTACTGTATTGTGCCGCTTTGGCTTTCAGGTCGTCTACATCAATATATCCGTTCTCCAGGGCTTTTACCACTACGACTTTCATTCCGGCCATTACCGCACTGGCAGGATTGGTGCCGTGGGCAGAAATGGGGATGAGCATTACATTGCGGTGGTGGTGGCCATTGGCTTCATGGTAAGACCTGATCGTTAACAAACCGGCATATTCGCCCTGGGCACCGCTGTTGGGTTGCAGGCTGCAGGCGTCAAAGGCAGTGATCTCGCAGAGATACTTGCCCAGTTCATCAATGATGTATTGATACCCCTCTGTTTGGTTGGCAGGCGCAAAAGGATGTATGCGGCTCCAGTGGGCCCAACTGAGCGGCATCATTTCTGTTGCCGCATTCAGCTTCATGGTGCAACTGCCCAGGGAGATCATTGACGTATTTAAAGAAAGGTCTTTATTCTCCAATTGTTTAATGTACCGCATCATCTGGCTTTCGCTGTGATGGGTATTGAAAACAGGGTGTGTTAAGTAAGTGCTTGTTCTGCTAATCGCTTCGGGAATATGCTGAAGGCCTGCTTCCTCATCAATGGAAAAGGCTACAGGGTCTTTATCGTTTTCAAAACAATTGATCAGGTCAAACAGGTCGGCGACATCTGTTGTTTCATCAACAGAGATACCGATATGCTGGTCATCAATATAGCGGAGGTTGATGAGCTGGCGTTCTGCTTTTTCCCGGATGGGGGCGGTATCCGTTACTTTTACGGTAATGGTATCGAAGAAATGATCAGATACTAATGTAAAGCCTCTTTCTTCGATGGCGGCGGCGACTGTTTGGGTGAACAGGGCAATTCTTTGTGCGATCTTTTTCAATCCACCGGGGCCGTGATATACGGCATACATAGCGGCCATATTGGCGAGCAATGCCTGGGCGGTACAAATATTAGAAGTGGCTTTTTCTCTTTTAATGTGCTGCTCTCTTGTTTGCAGGGCCATCCGCAATGCTTTATTGCCCTGTGCATCGATGCTGATACCGATGATACGGCCGGGGATGCTTCTTTTAAAATCTTCTTTGGTTGACATAAAGGCGGCATGCGGGCCACCATAACCCAGCGGTACACCGAAGCGCTGAGCTGAGCCTACGGCCACATCGGCGCCGAGTTCGCCGGGAGGAGTGAGCAGGGTGAGGGCGAGCAGATCAGTAGCCATGACCACATACGCACCAGCTGCATGTACGGTATTGATAAAGCCGCTGTAATCTTCTATTGATCCGTTATCATTGGGGTATTGAACAATAGCCCCGAA
>CALSAT010000372.1:0-4281 GCA_943372905.1 Bacteroides fragilis
AGACTATACCAAGCCGCTGAATGAAAAATCAAAGCTGGAAATGGGCCTGCGCTTCCAGATTCGGGAATCAGATACATGAAATGATTTTTACTCGTTTGCTACCGGTACAGCCGTGTATGATCCCCTCTTATCCATTAATTATAATAATATTGACAATGTGTATGCTGCATACACAACCTATTCAAATAAGATCAAAAATTTTGGTTACCAACTGGGCCTGCGGGTGGAAAGTTCCGAATATGAAGGCCGCTTACCTGATAAGAACCAGGTATTCTCTATCAAATTCCCCGTCAGCCTTTTCCCAAGTGTGTTCCTGAATCAAAAGCTAAAGAATGACCAGGACCTGCAGCTGAACTATACCCGGAAGATCAACCGGCCCAACTTCTTCCAGTTATATCCTTTCACCGACTATTCCGATTCACTCAATATCAGCCGCGGTAATCCAAACCTGGAGCCCGAATTCACCAATTCAGTAGAACTGTCTTACCAGAAAACATTTAAGAACAAGGACAATTTTATTGCTTCTCTGTATTATAAAAATACAACCGGACTCATCACCCGTTACCAGGTAAAAGAAGTAAATCCTTCTAATAATAAGGATATGCTGGTGAACACTTATATCAATGCCAGTTCAAGCTATGTAACAGGATTAGAGTTGGTATCTAAAAACAAGATCACTAAGTGGTGGGATATGACCACTAACCTGAACCTCTTTACCTCAAAGATCAATTTGAACGATCCTACCCAGCCGGAGCAAGATCAGTTTGCCAGTTGGTTTGGAAAGCTCAATAATACATTCAAACTTCCCAAAAACTTCAGCATACAATTGTCCGGTGAGTACCAGTCTAAAACAGTATTACCTCCCGGTGGCAGTGGTGGTAATAGTGGTGGCGGTGGCCGCGGTGGTGGCGGTGGTATGTTTGGTGGCGGTGGAATGTTCGGGCAAGCCAGCGCAGCACAGGGTTATGTAAAAGCCAATTACTATGTAGATGGTGGCATCCGCTATGAATTCCTGAAGAATAAACAAGCTTCACTGTCATTGAATGTGAACGACATTTTCAGAACACGGCGCCAGAATATATATTCTGAATCCAATTTCTTTACCCAAGAAGTGTTCCGTCGCCGTGATCCGCAGGTACTACGCCTGAACTTCAGCTGGCGTTTTGGAAAGTTTGATGCCAATTTATTCAAACGTAAAAGCAATAAGAGCCAGGGCGATGGCGGTATGGAAGGTGTGAACATGGGACAATAAGCAGCAGAAAGATTAAATCGTTAATAAGTAGAAGGTTTTGCATATTTGCAAAGCCTTTTTCTTTTACTGTAATTGCATTCTTTTGAAACGGATCTTCTTCACAGTTACCAATGACCTTACCTACGACCAGCGAATGCACCGCATCTGCACTTCACTGGCGGAAAATGGCTATACAGTCACCCTCGTGGGCAGAAAACTGGCTTCCTCTCTCCCATTGACTGAAAAAAAATTCACCCAAAAAAGAATCCGTTGCTGGTTCAATAAAGGAAAGATGTTTTACGGGGAATATAATTTCAGGCTCTTCTTTTTTTTGCTGTTCAAAAAGATGGAGGCGGTTTGTGCCATCGACCTGGACACGATTCTTCCCTGTTTGTCTATTTCCCGCTGGAAAAAAATTCCCCGCATCTATGATGCACATGAATTATTTACTGAGCTGAAAGAAGTGGTTACAAGACCCGCTGTTAAAAAAGCATGGCAAAAGATCGAACGCAGATCAGTTCCCCAATTCAGGTTGGGTTATACCGTAAGTAAAAGCATTGCTGCAGAATTCAATAAAAGATATGGAGTATCGTACGAAACCATCCGCAACATTCCCTTGCTAAACGAACTGACCACAAGCCGGGTGGAAGAAAGATTTATACTTTACCAGGGCGCTGTTAATGAAGCAAGAGGATTTGAATACCTTATCCCGGCCATGAACGACATCGATTGTAAACTGGTGATTTGCGGAGATGGCAACTTTATGCCCCAGCTTAAGCAACTGATCAGCCATCACCAGCTTGGGCATAAAATAGAACTAAAAGGAATGTTGCCCCCTGTCCAATTAGCCGCTATTTCACAAACAGCCCATATCGGCCTGGCGCTGGCTGAAAATGAAGGATTGAACCAATACCTGGCCTTACCCAACAAATTCTTTGACTATATACATGCTGCCTTACCGCAGGTAACGATGAACTTCCCCGAATACCGGGCCATCAATGCGGAATTTGAAGTGGCCGTACTGCTGGATGACCTTGACCCAAAAAGAATAGCCCGTTCGATAAACAATTTGCTGAATGACGATGTTCTTCATTGTCGGCTGAAGGAAAACTGCCTGAAAGCCAGGCAGGCCTTTAACTGGCAACTGGAAGAGAAAAAATTATTGTCTTTTTACCAAACCGTTTTTAATAGTTGAACCGCCATTTACATATTGTTTGCCTGGATGTGCCCTGGCCTGCTGATTATGGCGGCGCTATTGACATGATGAACCGCATCATGATGCTGAAAAAAATGGACGTTCATATCCACCTGCATTATTTCAGTTACAATGAACGGGGCACCCCCAATGAACTAAACCAGTTTTGCGACAGCATTCATGTGTATGAAAGAAAGACCGGTCACAAAGGAGTATCTTCAAAATTACCTTATATCATCTCCTCCCGGATCAATGATGAACTCGTGGCGACACTGCAAAAAGATGAGTACCCCATTCTGCTGGAAGGGCTGCATTGCACCGGTATTTTGCCGCAACTGGACCTGCGAAACAGGAAAGTGGTGGTGCGGATGCACAATGAAGAAAGCCTGTACTATAAAGAACTGGCCCGGTCAGAATCATCCTGGCTGAAAAAACTTTATTTCCTGCGGGAAAGCCGCCTGATCAGGAAATATAATCACCAGTTGCCGGATGATTGTGTGTATGCCTGTATCACGCAACTGGATGCAGATAATATGGAGCAGAACTATCATCTCCACCATGCAAAGTTCCTTCCTGCCTTTCCTTCCTGGCAGCAGGTAAGCGGAGAAGAAGGGATTGGTAACCTGTGCCTGTATCACGGCAACCTGTCGGTGCCTGAAAATGAAGAAGCCGCCATGTGGCTATTGGAAAAAGTATTTTCCAGGATCAGGAAACCCTTTGTGATAGCGGGTAAAAAACCATCTAAGCGGCTCGAGAAAATGGCGCACCTGTTTCAGCACACCTGCCTGGTGGCCGATCCTTCCGAGTCAGAATTGAACGACCTCATCAGGAAAGCACATATTAACGTATTGCCCTGCTTTAATAAGAACATTACCGGCATCCGGTTAAAGCTGCTGCATGTATTGTTTGAAGGAAGACACTGTGTGGTAAATGAACCGATGGTGGAAGGCACCGGGCTGGAAGCAGCCTGCCATATTGGTACCAATGCAGAGGCGATCGCTTCTATCATAGCGCAGTTATATCACCAGCCTTTTACTAATGAAGAAGTATTGCTGAGAAAAAGACTGCTAAGCAATACCTATGATAATGAAAAGAACAGCCGGGAGCTTACTCAATACTTATGGTAGCATTATCATTTACCCTGCCTCTTTCGGTACGTATCATACGGGCCGGAAATTTCTGTACCACGATATAATCATGTGAAGCCATAACCACCGCTGTATTATAATCCCTTGATATTTGGAAAAGAAGAGACATGATCTCGTCAGACGTTTCAGGGTCCAGGTTGCCGGTAGGTTCATCCGCCAGTATCAGTTTGGGAGAGTTTAACAGGGCACGGGCAATATCAATACGCTGCTGCTCGCCACCGCTCAGTTCAAAAGGCATCTTGAAGCCTTTTGATTTCAATCCCACTTTATCCAGTACATCCATTATTTTTTCATTCATCAGCTTGTCGTCTGTCCAGCCGGTGGCTTTCAGCACAAACTTCAGGTTCTCGTTTACATTCCTGTCAGTAAGTAATTGAAACTCCTGGAATACGACACCCAGGTTGCGGCGCAGGTAAGGAACTTTTTTCCAGTCAAGCCCACGAAGACTGAATCCCGCCACAGTGCCCTCTCCTTCCGTCAGTTCCAGTTCCCCGTAAAGTGTTTTCAGCAGGCTGGATTTTCCCGTGCCGGTTTTGCCCACCAGGTACACAAATTCACCTTTGTTTACAGTAAGATTTACATCCTGGAGAATAAGATTGCTGCCCTGGTATATGTTTACGTTGCGGAGTTCAATAATTGGTTCAGACATCACTTATGGGTTTGCTGCAAAATAATGAAAGAAGAACGGGATAAAGCTACTTTTTCCT
>CALSAT010000373.1:0-4269 GCA_943372905.1 Bacteroides fragilis
TTTCTTTGGTAAAAACTGATGCCGCCGTAAATCGTGTAAGCAATGCCCATTCTTCTCAATGATTCTTCAAAGGCACGGCTCTGTGCATTGGTACGGTACAGAATGGCAAAGTCTTTATTGCTGTAATGGTTGCGCAGTTTCTGTTCCTGGATGCTATCGGCCACAAACTTTCCTTCGTCATTGTCCGTCATCGTCCGAACCAACTTTATCTTTTCACCTTCACCATTATCAGTAAAAAGCACTTTCTCTATTTGACCCTTATTGTTCTTTATCACTTCGTTGGCCACATGGAGAATACTCTTGGTACTGCGGTAGTTTTGCTCCAGCTTCACCAGCTTTACATCGTCGTAATCTTTCTGAAACTGTAAGATATTTTCTATCGTAGCTCCCCGGAAGCTGTAAATACTTTGTGCATCATCCCCCACCACGCATACATTCTCGTGCATGGCGCCCAGCAATTTGATGATCTCATACTGCGCCGGGTTTGTATCCTGGTACTCATCTATTAAAATGTATTTGAACTTATGCTGGTACTTGGAAAGGGCTTCCGGCACATTTTTAAGCAACTCATAAAATTTCAATAGCAGGTCATCAAAGTCCATTGCCCCGTTTTTGAAACACCGCTTCACATAAGCCTCGTATATCTGGCCAATAGCAGGACGATTGGCCCGCATATCTTCCTGCTGAATGGCATAATCATTCCTGTATTCTGCCGGGCCTACCAGTGCATTTTTGGCAGAAGATATCCGGTTGTAAACAATGTTCGGTTTGTAATGCTTATCATCCAGGTCCATTTCATTGATGACGGTCTTCACCACACTTTTGGCATCATCGGTATCATAAATGGTAAAGCTTTTGGGATAGCCGATCTTATCAGCTTCGAAGCGAAGTATCCTGGCGAAGACGGAGTGAAAAGTACCGATATATAAATTCCTGGCTTCTCCGTTTCCCAATATCTTCTCCACCCGTTCCTTCATTTCCTTGGCGGCCTTGTTGGTAAATGTCAGAGCCAGTATGTTGAAAGCATCCACTCCATGAGCAGCCATCAGGTGGATGATACGGGTGGTGAGCACTTTGGTTTTCCCGCTGCCAGCTCCGGCCACTATCATTATCGGCCCGTCTTTATGTAGTACGGCCTCTTTTTGCCGCTCATTTAGCCCCTGCAAATAATCGATCATGGCCGCAAGTTACGAAGTGCCGACCGAAGAAAAATAATCATATCCAAGAGGAGAACCGCCTTTTACCTGCTGCCTATAAATTCCAGCAGCGACTTCTTATTACTTTCATAAAACAGTAGTGTGGCTACCTGGTAATAATTGCCTTTGTCCACGCAATAGTCATAGGCATATTTGGCAAACACCAGTTTTTTGTCGTCGTAAAAAAAGAGTTCAACCAGTTTTTTCAACTGATCTGTAGTGAACATATTGTTCTTCAGCACTACTTTGGCCATTGTGATTTTATCATCATCAGAAAACTCCCCACTGATGGCTGACCTGAGTTTAGCAAACTCTGTAGCATCCACCGCTCTCCGGTTGCCATTACGGAAATCGTCCCGGTCAAAATCCGGTTCCGGGTTATTATAAATATCATTCCATTCATCATTGTCGATCATTCTTTCATCAAATGCTACTTTACCAAATCGCAAAACACATATCTCCATGTGTTTTTGTGCGGTAAGAGTGATGCTTTTATCAAATACCGTAACATATTCCGTTCCGCCACCAAAGGCTTTTTTTTGCAACTGGTAAATGCTTAGCATATAAGTACCGGGTTGCATTGCCTGAAAGGTCATGTTTTTATCCTGGAGAGTGTATTTCTTATTAGCGAGCCTGATCTTGAGGTTGCTATTGCCTGTGGTACTGATGGTAAGGTTGCTGGTGTTTTGGGCAGATAGTCCCAACATAAATAACAGAAAGGGAAAAAATAGTATTCGTTTCATGTGATTTGTTTTTGGTATTAAGGCTTGTAATTACCTTAAAGATATATGTATTACCGGATCACAAAATACCCTCCAACACGTAGCAGGCATTAAATCATTTTCAAAAAGGCTTACCGTGGGTTTTACTTATCAGCCAATTAACCAGCCGGGGAAAAGGTCTGATACAGGTGATAAACATATTAGCGAGCCGGGGATTCCCAAATAATCGTTGTATTCTTCTCCCTGTCTTTAATCGGCTAACAAATTTTTTTTGCCATTGAAGCATATAACTTTGCTCCATCTTCTCCCGGGATATTTTCCCTTGCAAAAAATCATGGATTTGGACAGACGCCAATTTGCTGCCATGCAGTGCCATGCTCATGCCATTTCCACATAGCGGAGTTATCATACCGGCAGCATCGCCAATCATAAGCACATGCTCCTCCACCTGGGATTTTCTGTCGAAGCTTACTTGAGAAATTGTCAGTGGACCTTCCAATATGTTTAAGTTAGAAAAAATCTTTTTCAAATGTGGATTAACGCTTAAAATGGTTTGCTCCATTGCAGCAATATCACCATTGCTTTTTTGTAAATTGTCGGCGGTAGTCAGGTAGCAAAGGTTGTACTGGTCGCCTTCTATTTTCACAAGGCCACAATAGCCGTTTTTAAAATTATGCAGGGCAATAGTATCCATTGCAAAACTACCCTTGATATGATATTTGACCCCGATGTAATTATTCAACTTGTTCTTGGTAGCAGAGCTGAAAGGACGTTTGAACTTTAAATCAATATTGCTTCGTTTGCCATAGGTGCCGCAAACGATCTTAGCCCGGTATGAGTTGCCAGAGGCATCAAGTGAAAATTCATTTTCCAAAAACCGTACATCTTTTACTTTTGTATTTTCTTTTAATACAACTCCGGCTGCATTTGCCAGTTTCGCCAACATATTATCTAATAGATAACGGCTAATACCAAAGCCTCCCAGTGGCAAATGCTGCTGTAATAATTTACCATTAACTGCCGATATTGTCAGCCGGGTGATTACAGGAACCTGCATAGCATCCAAATCAACACCAAGGCCATTGAGAAAGTCCCATGCCTCCAGGCTAATATACTCCCCGCATACTTTATGAAAGGGATATTGCTCTTTTTCAAAAATAATGACACCGTGACCCAGCTTTGCCAGCTGGATAGATAATGCAAGACCGGCCAGGCCTCCGCCTACAATAGCTACATCATATTGCATTTCATTGTTCAAGAAGTATTATTTATTGCCAGAAATAACTAACCATCTGAAAGCCCATTTCCAGGTTGCGGTATATTTTTCTATGCCCGCCTGCTGAAACAATTTTTGCCAATCCTTCTTTTTAAAACTTCTGGCCACTGATAAACAGGCATCGTTTTTCACCAGGTAAGATCTGCTGAAAAACTTGGTGATATACTTTATAAGATAATAAGCCAGCCAGTGCCTGTGCAGGTCGTTAATAAAAAAACCTCTCCGACTGTTCTGTTGCAGCCATTGCAGCATAGGCACCAGTTGTGCATCCGTAAAATGATGACAGAACAAAGAAGAAAAAATGATTTCCGGTTGCAGTTCCTGAAATTGCACTACGGCATAATCGCTGCATATCCATTGGCAGGGCAATTTCGGATACTGCTGTTTGGCAAAAGCAATACACTCTGCATTCATATCAATACCAATGAAGCTCACCCGGATTTGCCGCTTACTGCAATATTTATAAATAGCAAAGAGATTATCGCCGCCTCCGCAACCAATTTCACAAATGGTAATGGGTTCTTTGCCGTGCAGTAATTGTTTAAGACCTTTTATAGTAATAGCATGGCCACCAAGCTGTGTATTGATAATGTTTAACTCTTTCAAGGTTTGTGCCATTGCATCAAACGAGATATCGTCGCCATCCATCAATTCTTTGTGGTAACTGCGGTGATGAAGATTTATCATGAAGATAAAATAAGTGTTTCCATCGTTAATCCCGGGCCAAATGCTGCCCCAAATATTTTACTTGGTTGATTTTTGTTTAGCCTATTCATTATTATTTCCAGTACAAACAGCACCGTCGGCGAAGACATATTCCCGTATTCTTTCAGTACTTCATAGCAGGGTTGCAGTTGTCCATTGGTAAAGCCCAGACTTTTATGCACTGCCTCCAGTATTTTTTTTCCTCCAGGATGAATACACCAATGATCAATCTCCTCTTTCTTCAGGCCTGTCGCTATTAATGCACCCTGCACCAACTCTTCAAAATTCTCGCCGATCATTTCCGCTACATAGCTGCTGAGTGTCATCAAAAAGCCTGTGGAAGAAAGCTCCCAGGCCATATCGGTCTTTC
>CALSAT010000374.1:0-4252 GCA_943372905.1 Bacteroides fragilis
AACAGGTGGTCATCACCACGCATCAGAAACCTGATGCGGATGCGATGGGATCTTCATTGGCCTTGAAGCATTTTCTGGAACAATTTGGCCACAGTGTGACCGTCATTTCACCTACCAATTGGGCGGGATGGGTAAACTGGATGCCGGGCACCAAAGAAGTGCTGGATTATGAAATGGACAGGGGTAAAGCGCAGGCCATCCTGGACAAAGCGGAATGGTTGTTTTGTCTTGACTTTAATATTTTCCACAGGACCAAAAACCTGGAAACACCGCTGAAGAACATGACCTGTGTGAAGATCCTGGTCGACCATCACCAGGAGCCTGATTCGGCTTCATTTAACTATGGTATCAGCCTTACTTCTAAAAGCAGTACCTGCGAAATGATCTACGACCTGATCGTTGGCTCGGGTCATGCTGATAAAATAAATATTCCTGTTGCTGAGTGCATCTACGCAGGTGTGGTGGGGGATACCGGTTCATTCCGTTTCCCGTCAGCACATGCCGGCGTACACACATTGGTGGCTGATCTGAAAACAAGAGGCCTCCAGCATGGCAAAGTGCATGAGAACCTGTTTGACAATTTCCTGGAAAACCGGCTCCGGTTTACCGGGCATATATTGCTGAACAGAATGGAAGTTTTTTATGAGTATAATACAGCACTTATTGCCATTCCAAAGAGTGACCTGCTCAAGTATTATATTAAAACTGGTGATACAGAAGGGTTGGTGAACTTCCCGCAATCTATCCAGGGCATAAAACTGGTAGCGCTGGTGATAGACAGGGACGAAGAAAGAAAATGGAGCTTTCGCAGCAAAGGTGACTTTGACTGTAATACCTTTGCCCGCACGTATTTTGAAGGAGGCGGGCATTACAATGCCTCCGGTGGCAGAAGCAGTGATTCGCTGGAAAAAACAGTTGAACACTTTAAGGCGGCTATGAAAGAAAATGCAACTCTTTTACAATAAATAAAAAGCAATATGAAGTCAATTAAAAATTTGGTATTTATCAGCGCTTGCGCAGTCGCTGTTATAGCGGTTGGTTGTACCTCAGCCAGCTACAAGAAAACACCCGGAGGTATGGCGTACAAAGTATTTAGCGGAAAAGACACGCAAAAAGTAAGAGTAGGTGATTATGTAAAGTTTTCACTTGAAATAAAAGTGAATGACAGTACCGTAAATACCACCGGTAAATTGCCTGCCTACCAGCAAGTGCCTCCCACACCACAGCCTTATGACCTTAGTGAGATCTGGACAAAACTGAAAGTAGGGGATAGTGTGGTGATTACTCAGCTGATGGATACTTTCATGAAAAGGAACCCGGTGAATTTCCCTCCACAGTTTAAAAAAGGTGACAGGGTAATGACCTACATGAAGATACATGCTGTGTACACAAACGATTCTATTGTTCGCCTGGACGACGAAAAGGCAAAGAAAGAACTGTTAGCCAGCGAGATCAAAGAAGTTGAAAAATACGTAGCTGGCAAAAATATCACTGCACAAAAAACTGAATCAGGTTCTTTTGTACAGATCATTAACCCGGGTACTGGCAATTTGATCGATTCCGGAAAGTATGTAACTGTATATTATACGGGGACCACATTTGCCGGTGTAAAATTTGACAGTAACACCGATACTGCATTTCATCATACCGAGCCATTACCATTTGTAGCTGGTAGCACTGGACCAGGTAGTATGATCAAAGGATTTGACGAAGCAGTAAGAATGCTGAAACCAGGCGGCGTTGCCAAAGTATTCATCCCTTCTATGCTGGCCTATGGCGGCAATCCTAATTCACCCCTCATAAAACCTTATGAGCACCTTACATTCGACATTCAAGTTGTAGAGGTTAAAGATAAAATGCCTGAACAACCGGAAATGAAGATGCCGAGACCTCAGCCAGGCCAAAAAGTTGATATGCCTCAACCCAAGTAATGATTTTTGAATTAAAATAAGTTGCACCTTTGTACCCGTCCCGGTTTATCCGAGGGCGGGTATTTTTTTGGCTCCGTTTTTAGTCCAGCATCATCTGTAAAAAGACCCGGTTCGTTCCCTCCTGAAAGCAATTCTGTATCTCCCGTCAGAATAAAATTTATTGAGCGGTCTGTAAATAGATCAGCCTGGTAAAATTTTTGACCTGTGAAAGAGCACCAAGGTTTTGATTAAATTGAATGCACACCGGGCCCCGTCAGCGGGGCTCGTTTGTTTTACAGCGCTGCTGTTAGTTCAATAGCTTCCATTGCCTCTTTCACATCATGTACCCGCAGAATAGAAGCTCCTTTCAGTAATCCGGCAGTATTCAAAACGGTCGTTCCGTTTACCGCCTGTTCAGCAGTAGTGCCTAAGGTTTTATAGATAAATGACTTTCTGGATATGCCCAGCAGTAAAGGGGCCGGAATAATATTAAAAACAGAAAGGTTCTTCAGCAGTTCAAAATTATGGGCAGCCGTTTTGGCAAAACCAAAACCCGGATCAATGATTATATCAGTAATGTCCTGCTTCCGGAGAATAGCTGTTTGCTCAATAAAAAAATCAAGTACTTCACGGGTCACATTTTCATATTGAGCCTCCTGCTGCATGGTTTGCGGGGTGCCTTTCATGTGCATCAGTACATAAGGCACCCCGAGTGAAGCCACCGTGTCGATCATCGCGGTATCAAGGCGACCGGCACTGATGTCATTCACTATAGACGCACCGGCAGCAATGGCTTCACGGGCTACTGCCGCATAATAGGTGTCAATCGAAATGTATGCCTGCGGGAAGGATTTGTGTATCGCATGGATGGCTGGAATGACCCGTTGAAGTTCTTCTTCTGCGGCTACCACCTCACTGCCCGGCCGGGTACTTTGGCCACCAATATCAAGGATCGTGGCGCCCTCTTTCAGCATTTGTTCAGCTTGTTTCAGGATGGCCTCTGTTCCCTCGTACCTGCTGCCGGCATAAAAAGAATCCGGAGTGGCATTAATGATCGCCATCACAATAGGTTTATCCACAACCAGCAGCCTGCCTTTACAATTCAGCGTAAACATTAGCCTTAGTTCGTTATTTTTGAAGCTAAAGATAGTCAGGAAGTTGGAAAGACAGTTTCATCCTGGATAAAGAACCTCATTTCATCAAGGAACATTCTTTTGAACTTTCGGGCTATTTCGCTTTCGACTATTTATTATGACTACTACTAACAATCAATACGATACTGTTATCAGCGGCTGCAAGGATATCTTTTTAAAAAAGGCTATCGACTATGGCACGGCATGGAGGGTACTGCGAACAATTTCTATCGTGGACCAGATATTTATCAAAGCGCAACGGATCCGTACGATACAGGAAAAAGGCGAACAAAAAGTATCTGACGGCATAGCGGCTGAATTTAAGGGCATTATTAATTATGCAGTAATAGGGTTGATACAGTTGGAGTTGCCGGAAGATGCTCCCGAAGAAATGAACATTGATGAAGTATCAATTTTATTTGATAAAAACGTACTGACCGCCAAAACTCTGATGCAGGATAAGAACCATGACTATGGCGAAGCCTGGCGCAGCATGAGCCAGGAAAGCTTTACCGATCTGATACTGATGAAACTCCAGCGGATCCGGCAAATTTTGAGCAATGAGGGTAAAACAATAATGAGTGAAGGCATTGATGCCAATTACCTTGATATTATCAATTATGCAGTGTTTGCATTAATACTTATGTGATATGAAAGCGATAGTTAGCATAGCGAGAGTGTTAGTCGGGGTCTTATTCATCTTTTCGGGGTTGGTGAAGGCCAATGACCCACTGGGACTCAGCTACAAGATGCAGGAGTTTTTTGAGATATGGGGTTTACACCAGTTCAATTCCTGGTCACTGTTACTATCTGTATTAATGAATGCCTTTGAGATCATTGCAGGGTTTGCCTTATTGCTGGGGTGGAGGATCAAGCTCTTTAGCTGGCTGCTGCTGTTGCTGATCGTATTCTTTACTTTCCTCACCGGTTATACCTATATCACCGGCAATCCTAAAAACTGCGGTTGCTTTGGCGATTGTTTACCCATCACCTCCAAGACCTCTTTCCTGAAAGATGTAGTACTGACTATCCTGATCGGATTTTTATTGTGGCAACAAAAACACATTCGCCCTCTTTTCTCCGAGAAGGTATCCACTATTGCTATGCTGGGCGTTACCGTTTTCAGTTTTGGCTTTCAGTGGTACACGCTGACCTATCTTCCGGTAGTAGATTGTCTTCCTTTTAAAAAAGGAAACAACATCACGGAGA
>CALSAT010000375.1:0-4250 GCA_943372905.1 Bacteroides fragilis
CGAGCTGATAAGTGTCTCCGCCACTTACGATAGTACCATTGTCCGGCAATCCACCGCCTCCAATACCAGCAAAGGCGCTAAAGGCAGAGGTGTACATCACCCTGTTGGAGAATCCTCCATCAACTTGCAGGGTGGTAGTGGCTAAAGAACTTGGTGGCCCTTCTGCCACTGCGTCATTATTAAAACCTGTGACGGCAATGGGTGTTACCTGCGCCATTGATCGAATACCGGTAAAAAGAAGAAGGAATAGTAAACATTTAAATGCTGGAAGCATGCATTGGTTTGTTTTGGTTAAAAAGCAGGCAGGCAATGGTGCTTATGAATTTTCGGAGGATACGCTGACAGGCCGGCATAAAAAAAGGGCTGCTTTCCGGCAACCCTCTAAAGTAATCTTTTTTCTTTTATACTTTCTGCATCCAGTTGTATTTGTCTTCTCTCCTTCCCTCCCGGATGTCTGCCAGCCATTTCTTAATTGTAGGTGCTGTTTTCCAGTTGTCCACGTCAAACTTCATCTCAAAATCCTTGTACTTTAATTCTTTTATCAGTGAAATAGTGGCAGCAGTGCCGGTACCAAAAACCTCGTACAATAGTCCGGCTTTATACGCATCAATGATATCATGAATACTCAACGCCCTTTCTTCTACCGTAAAACCCATTTCTTTCAAGAGGGTGATAGCACTCTGGCGGGTCACTCCACCCAGTATGGTACCCTGCTCCAGGTCGGGGGTGATGGCCGTGTTGCCGATGATGAAGAACACATTCATCGTGCCGCATTCCTGCACATACTTATGTTCAAAAGCATCCATCCAAAGTACCTGGTCATATCCTTTCTTTTTAGCCTGTGCTGTGGCATACATGGCAGCGCCATAGTTGCCTGCAGCCTTGGCATATCCCACTCCACCCGGTGCCGCCCTTACATATTGCTCCTCCACGTAAATGCGCATGGGTGTGTTGTAATAGGGGCCGGTCGGACTCAGAATGATCATGAACTTATAGTTGTCAGAAGGTCGAACGCCTATCAGCTCATCCGAGGAGAACATGAAAGGCCGTATATATAATGAATGATCTTCTTTATAAGGAATCCAGTTTTTGTCCAATTCAATCAGCTGGCGCATGCCTTCCATAAATAATTCTTCCGGCACCTGCGGCATCTGCATTCTTTCTGCAGAAATATTGAAACGGGAAAAATTGTCCTGGGGACGGAATATAAAGGCATTCCCTTCCGCGTCTTTATAGGCCTTGATCCCTTCAAAAATAGCCTGCCCATAATGCAGTGCCGCCAGCGATGGGCTCAGCAACAATGGCTGGTATGGTTTTATTTCAATATTCTTCCACTCTCCGTTCTCATAGTCCGCTTCCAGCATATGGTCAGTAAAATACTTACCAAAAGGAAGGTTTTCGAGGTTCAGGTCCTGCAGTTTACTTCTTTCTGCCATTGTTATTGAAATGTCCATAGCTGCCGTCATAAAAGTTTATTTTTACGGGGTCAAAGAAACGAAAAAAAAGCTAACAGGTATTAGTATAATTATCAACCAGGTTATGGATATTAATCATATAGAGTTAAATGCCGCAGTCGTCGCAAATTTATATACCAATACATTGATCAGCACGAACGAGATAATAGCTGAAAAGCCGGTAGCAGCGCCGCCCGCCGAGACAGGTCCATCCAGAACAGACAAACCTGAAACCGCCTGGAAATCACTCGGGAATAATCAAAAGAACATATTGCTAGTAGTGGATACTCCTGGGGTGGTGTATTTATCTGACAATGAGCTGACATTTCTTACAGGTATTCTTGGTGCCTGTAAATTGACACTGGCAGATGTGGCCATCGTAAACCGGCATAATCACCCGGAAATGGAATACAAAGAGCTGATAACCCATTTCAAAAGTAAGATCGTAGTGCTTTTTGCCGTAGAACCTGCTGCATTTGGTCTGCCGCTCAGTTTTCCGCCATACCAGCTACAATCTTTCGCCGGTAATACATTCTTATTCTCCCCTTCCCTGGCAGAACTGGAAAATGACCGGGTGGAAAAAAGCAAATTATGGGTATGCCTGAAAAGGCTGTTTAATTTATAATCATGGCCAAAGCAACGCTAAGGCGATAAATATCATACCTCTTACAGCTCTGTACAAAAAACGAAATAACAATTGAAACTCATCTTTGCCACCAACAACCAGCATAAAGTAGACGAACTGCGATCGCTGGTCACAACAGAATTCGATATCATTACCCTGAAAGAAGCAGGTATTGATATTGATATTCCCGAACCCTACGATTCCCTGGAAGAAAATGCATCGGGTAAGGCCCGCACCATTTTCGACATGACCGGCACCAACTGCTTTAGTGAAGATACAGGGCTGGAAGTGGCAGCACTGAATGGCGAACCCGGCGTAAAAAGTGCCCGCTATGCAGGCAATAACCGCTCGTTTGATGCCAATATTGATAAGCTTTTGATTAATTTGGCGGGCAAACCTGATAGAAGTGCCGGTTTCAGGACCGTTATATCCCTGATACTTGATGGTCATGAAACCCAATTTGAGGGTGAATGCAAAGGAAAGATCATAGAAACAAGAAAAGGCGGCCACGGTTTTGGATACGATCCGGTGTTTGTACCCGATGGTTCGGACAAAACCTTTGCAGAAATGACATTGGCGGAAAAAGGAGAATTCAGCCACCGGGCAAAGGCCACACAAAAGCTGGTAGCATTTTTGAATACTTATAAATTAAACGACTGATTTTGACTCCCGAACGCAACCAAAATATTACCGAGAGCGACCTTATAAAAGGATGCCTGCAGGGCGAACGGCGAATGCAGGAAGAGCTTTACAAACGCTTCTCCCCCAGAATGTATGCAGTTTGCCTTCGCTACTCCGGCAATGCCGAAGAAGCAGAAGACATTTTACAGGAAGGATTTATCAAGATCTTTAAAAAGCTGGACAGTTTCCGTGGTGATGGTTCTTTCGAAGGTTGGTTACGGCGCATTTTTGTAAATACGGCTATCGAACATTTTCGCCGCAAGCGCTACCTGATGCCGGTAACGGAAAAAGAAGAGAATACTATCGAAGGCAAATACACGTCGGTGCTGGATGAACTGGGTGCCAAAGACATCATGCTATTGGTACAGGAACTATCGCCCGGGTATCGTACCGTATTTAACATGTATGTGGTGGAAGGATATACCCATAAAGAAATTGCCGATATACTCGGCATCAGCGAAGGGACCAGCAAATCCCAACTGTCGAGAGCTAAAGTGATCCTTCAGGACATGGTTAGAAATTTTATTGACAAACACAGAGGCGTGAAACTAAAACAATGATAACCTTATAAAAAACTCAGGATGAGAAACACATCATTGTTTATACTGTCTTTCTTCTCAATCGTATCATTTACCCCGGAAAAGAAATTCTATTGCGCTTGCTGTGCTGAAAAAGGTGACTATTCGGTTTATTCAACAAAGTTTGATAAAGAAAAAGCAGCATTATTAAAAGAAATGATCTTTGCGCCTGCTGTTAATTTATATATTACCAATGCCGGTTTTGATGGGATGAAAGGACTGAACAGTATCAAAAAAAGCTATGAGTCCTGGGAAATGAGTGATACAGCTGCCAGTTCCGATTTTTTTACTGCCAGCAATTCTCTCACTGCCAAAAGCTGGAAGTTCGATTTTAAGACCGCTGATGCCAAGACGGGTACACTAAACCTCCTGCTGCCCATAAAAATTGAAAACTTCAAAACAGATATACACGATTCACAGGCTGGCGAGGTGATACTTTATAAAGAAATGCGTTTCAAAGGTACCGTTCAAAGTGGTACAGGTTTTTTCAGCGGTGGCCTTCAAAAACCTGCCACTTACTTTCTGGTGTTGCAGGGCCGCGGCAATAACTGTGACAATGCAGATGATTTTAAAAACTGGCGCCTTGAAATTACCGGCAGCAATGCGAGTTATACTTTTTGGGGCACACTCAACATAAATAGCCAGACCGCAAAAACGGAACATTGATCTTGGAAAACAACAGCAAACTATATACCCTTGAAATAACACCACCTGACGGTGTGTGGAATAAGATCAGCGCCGAACTTGACGAGGCGGAATTATCCAGCCGGTTTCCTTCTGCCCTTTACGCAATGGAAGTGACTCCGCCTGCACAGTCATGGCAAACCATAGCGGCTGCTTTGGATGTACCACCATTTGAAAATGCCTATGCGGCTAAGCTGTCTGCTATAGAGGTAACTCCGCCTGCCACCG
>CALSAT010000376.1:0-4238 GCA_943372905.1 Bacteroides fragilis
AAGTAAAGTAACAAAAGCCGCCTGTTTGCTGAATGCCAAAAACCGGCTTTGCATGAGCGGTACACCACTGCAGAATAATACATTCGACATTTTTGCGCAAATGAATTTCCTGAATCCGGGCATGCTGGGGACCATGGAGTTTTTCCGCCAGGAGTTTGCCATACCCATTGATAAATTTGGTGAACAGGACCGTAAGGAGCACCTGAAAAAAATACTCTATCCTTTCATACTAAGAAGAACGAAGGAGCAGGTGGCGAAGGACCTTCCGGAAAAACAGGAGATGATTTTGTTTTGCGAAATGGAAGAAGAGCAGCGCAATATATACGATGCCTACAGAAATGATTTCCGTAACCAGATATTGGGCACTATAGAAACGCAGGGCATACAGAAGTCACAACTGACCATTTTACAGGGATTGATGAAACTCCGGCAGATCTGCGACTCGCCAGCCATATTAAATGAACAGGAAAAATTTGAGAACCATTCCATCAAACTGGACGAACTGGCCAGAGAGATAACAGAAAATATCGGCGACCACAAAGCACTGATATTCTCTCAATTCCTGGGGATGCTGGCTTTAATAAAAGCAAAGCTGGATGAACTGGGTGTGAAGTACGAATACTTTGACGGGAGCACCTCAGCGCCTGACAGAGAGAAGGCCATACAGAGTTTTCAAAATAGTGATGAAGTGAGAGTGTTTCTTATTTCACTCAAAGCAGGTGGTGTGGGCCTGAACTTAACCGCAGCGGATTATGTGTACATTGTTGATCCTTGGTGGAACCCGGCAGTGGAGCAGCAAGCCATTGACCGTACGCACCGCATTGGCCAAACCAAGAATATATTTGCCTACCGGATGATCTGTAAAGACACCATTGAAGATAAAATACTGCAACTACAGGAAAAGAAAAGGGCTCTGGCCAAAGACATCATATCTGATGATGCTTCTTTTGTAAAGGCATTGACAAGGGAGGATGTGGAGTATCTGTTCAGCTAACAGGTATATGCGCTGCACACGAGGTAGGGAGAAAAAGAGCTTGGTTAGTGGTAAAGAGGCCTGTCATTGTATCCTGCTTTTGCCCGGGTCACTTCATTCATCCGCTCAATCAGCCATTTCGTCGGGTTTTTAGCAAAAAATTACCCTCTGTCGAAGGTAAATCACTCCGCTTACGTCTATTTTCGTACACTTATAATATTGAGTATGAAGCAGATTTTTACCTTATCCTTCTTTTTTTTGGCCATAATAATATCCGCCCAGGCCCAGAAAGCTGACGGCTCAGTAAAAGGAAAATTGACAGACACTACGGCCAGGCAGGCTGTTTCCGAAGCTACGGTCTCAGTGCTGAATACAAAAGACTCTTCCCTTACCACCTTTACCCTGACGAACAAACAGGGTGCTTTTGAAATAAAAGGGCTGGAACAGGGCAGTTATCAATTAGTGATCACTCATCTTGGGTTTGAAACAGTTAACAAGTCTTTCGCCGTTACTGCTACTGATAAAAATATTGACCTGGGAAATGTGCAATTGGCCAAAGCCATTAAAACACTTGAAGGTGTGGTAGTAACTAATGATGCACCGGTAATAATAAAGAATGATACCGTACAATTCCGGGCAGACGCCTTCAAAACAAAACCGAATGCCACAGTAGAAGACCTGCTGAAAAAAATACCAGGAATGCAGGTGGACAGAAGCGGTAATATAACGGCACAGGGCGAAACCGTGCAAAAAGTATATGTAGATGGTAAAGAATTCTTCGGAAATGACCCCAAACTGGCTACCAAGAACCTTACGGCAGATATGGTAGAAAGTGTACAGGTATTTGATGATATGAGTGAGCAGGCCAAGTTTACCAAGATCGACGATGGAAGTAAAACGAAAGCAGTTAATATCAAGCTGAAAAAAGACAGGAATAAAGGCGTATTTGGCAGAGCGTTGGCTGCTGGTGGCGATCAGGGCCGCTATGAAGGAAACCTAAGTTTCAACAAATTCAATGGCAACCAGCGGATATCTGTATTGTTCAATGCAAATAATATCAACAAACAAGGATTCTCTTTTTCAGACATTATCAGCTCTATGGGAGGTTTTAGTGCCATGAGCGGTGGTGGCAATTCGGGCGGTGGTGGAAATTTTGGAGGCGGAGGCGGTGGTGGTATGGGAGGTATGCAAATGGCTTCTACCCGTGGCGGAGGGGCCAGTATGTTTGGGGTTGGCTCCGGATCAACCGGTATCACCAGTTCGCTTTCTGCCGGGTTGAATTTCAACAATGAATTCGGCACTAAAATAAAAGTGAGTGGCAGCTATTTTTTATCAGATGCGAATACGGAGCAGGACCAAAATACATATCGTCAAACCTTTTTCCCGTCTGATTCTGTTGCGTTAATGACAAAAAGCAGCTTTTCAAATAATAAAAACCAGAATCACCGCTTTAATGTACGTTTTGAATACCAGATCGACTCCATGCATTCGATACTATACACTCCAAGCCTTACATTACAGCATTCAGAGAACTACAGCGATGACAGCTCTTCTACTATTTCTCAAACACCATTGCAGCAATACCTGGCACTTACCAGCAAATCGACCTATACCAATGAAAGGGATGGGCTGAACCTGAACAATAATATTCTTTTCAGGAAAAAATTTGGTAAAGCCGGACGAACTGTTACCCTTGGTTGGTCCAATACTTACGGGGAAAGCGAAAGTGAAGGATACAGTATTGCACCGCTTAGTTTCTTTAAACCAGATGGCACCATATCAGGGTCAAGCAATCAGAATCAGCAAAACCTGCAGGAAACAAATACCCGTAATAATGTGGTAAGCCTTTCCTACACAGAACCATTAGGCAAGAACAAAGTGCTTGAATTCAATTATGCCTACACTAACAACGCCAGTACTTCTGACCGGAAAACATTTAACTATAATACCGGCACCGGCAAATATGACCTGGCCAACCTGCTGCTGACCAATAGTTTTGAAAATACTTTCCTCGCCAATCGTTTTGGAACTAATTTCAGGGTGCAGGAAAAGAAATATAACTACCAGTTAGGATTGGGAATACAGCGGGCCACTCTTACCAGCGATAGCTACCAGGCGATGACAGGTAAAGATTCGGTATCTCAACAAAGCTATACTAACTTTTTTCCGCAGGCCAGCTTTAATTGGACACCCAGCAGAACAAAAGGTGTACGTATTAACTACCGCGGACGAACTAATCAACCTTCTGTATCACAATTGCAGAACGTTCTGGATTTCTCCAATCCATTATATGTAAAAACGGGTAATCCTGAGCTGAACCAGGAGTTCACTCATAGTTTTAATTTAGGCTATAATTCATTCAATATTCTTACGTTTAAATTCATTGCTGCTAATATCAGCGTCAGCACTACGCAAAATAAAATTGTAAACAGTATTGACACCATTAACAGCAGGGTGCAATTGGCCAAGCCGGTGAATTTAGATGGCGCTTATACTACTACAGCCTTTTTTACGGTAGGGATACCATTCAAAAACCCCAAGCTGAAAGGCTCCAGCCTCAACTTTACAACAGTCGGATTGTTCAACCGGGATGTAAGTGAGCTATACAAGCAAAAGAATATAGGTAATACAATGACGCTGACGCAAACTGCCGGCGCCAACTTCAGCCTGAAGGAAAAATGGGATATCTCTTTCAATGGAAGCGTTTCTTATAATACGATCAAATACTCTGTGAACACAACACAAAATGAGAATTATCTATCTCAAACATACTCTGCAGATGTATCTTATACATTTAAAAAGCCATCGATCATTCTTAGTACCGATTTTGATTATTATGTGAACTCCGGCCGTGCCAATGGGTTTAATCAGAGCATACCTCTTTGGAATGCCAGTATCAGCAAGCAGGTTTTTAAAAAGAAGAATGCCGAAGTGAAGTTTTCGGTGAATGATATCCTGAATCAGAACCAGAGTATCACCAGAAATTCTGGTGACAACTATTTTGAAGACGTAAGCAGTGTGGTGCTGAAACGCTATTTCATGGTAAGCTTCCTGTTCAACCTAAACAGGATGGGTGGAAAAGGCCAGCAGGGAATGCCTGGTATGCCCAAATTTATGGAAAGAAATATGCGGAATATAAGGATGTATTAAGGCTTTATTAAACGACTGTAAAAAGAAAGTCCCTTCTTGCCACAGGCAGAAGGGACTTTCTTTATGTGTTAGGGGATAGTAAGTATATACAATTACAAAGAATCGTTTAATTAGC
>CALSAT010000377.1:0-4229 GCA_943372905.1 Bacteroides fragilis
CTATGTGATGGACATTGATTACCGTGGCAGTGCCGGGTATGGCCGTGACTGGCGAACAGGTATCTATCGGCACATGGGTGGTAAGGACCTGAGCGATCATGTGGATGCAGCTAAGTATCTTGTAAAGAACTATGGAGTGAATGAAAAGAACATTGGTTTATATGGCGGCTCTTACGGAGGTTTTATTTCCTTAATGGGTATGTTTACTGAACCGGATGTGTTTGCCGCAGGTGCGGCCCTTCGTCCGGTAACGGATTGGGCCAATTATAATCATGGCTATACGTCCAATATTTTGAATGAACCTTATACGGACAGTATTGCATATCGCAAAAGCTCTCCGTATTATTTCGCCGAAGGCCTGAAAGGTAATTTGCTGATCTGTCATGGTATGGTGGATGTGAATGTACATTACCAGGATGCCGTAAAACTTGCACAACGGCTGATAGAATTGGGAAAAGATAATTGGGAACTGGCGAGCTACCCGATGGAAGATCATGGTTTTGTTGAACCCAGCAGCTGGACAGATGAATACAAGCGGATATATAAGTTGTTTGAGACGGTGCTGAAGAAGTGAAGGGTGAAGAGTGAATAGTGAATGGTCAATGGTGAATGAGAAAATACAAGCAAACAGGTGTATACCTGAATAAGGCTATTAAACCGCTGACTATCTCTTCTGTATTCGCTATTGACCATTCACCATTGACCCTTGACTATTCCCCATCTTCCCTATATTTGTAACCTCAATAAACGGTTATGGCGAAACAAATTGAAGACTTTGATGCTAACCTGGCTGGAGAAGAAGGCAAGACGGAAGAAACGAAGGCCAGTTGGTTCAAGCGCATCAAAAAAGGGATTAATACCAAGACCTCAGAGAAAAAAGAAACACCGGAAGGACTTTGGGTAAAATGTCCGGATTGCAATTTTATTGGCACCGTGACAGAATTAAGGGAAAACCTGTTTGTATGCCCCAAATGCAACTTCCATCACCGCATCAACAGCAGCGAATATTTTGAGATCTTATTTGATAATAATGAGTTCACGGAGTTGTTTGACAATATCCGCAGCAAAGACTACCTGGGCTTTACTGATCTGAAGCCCTACAAAAAAAGACTGGAAGAGATATGGAGCAAAAGCGACCTGAAAGATTCGATGCGGGTGGCGGCCGGTAAGGTTGGCGGTAATGATATCGTTATTGCCTGTATGGATTTTGAATTCATTGGCGGTTCATTAGGCAGTGTGATGGGGGAAAAATTTGCCCGGGCGGTGGATTATGCTATCGAGCATCAAATGGCGTATATGGTCATTAGTAAGAGTGGTGGCGCCCGGATGATGGAAAGCGCCTTCTCGCTGATGCAATTGGCAAAGACGAGTGGTAAGCTCTCGCAACTGAGTGATGCCAAGCTTCCTTATATCTCCTTATTAACAGACCCGACCTTTGGTGGCATCTCCGCCTCCTTTGGTATGCTGGGTGATCTGAATATTGCCGAGCCGGATGCACTGATCGGCTTTGCAGGCCCGCGGGTCATTAAAGAAACTATCAAGAAGGACCTTCCGGAAGGGTTCCAGCGCAGTGAATTCCTGCTGGACCACGGCTTTCTCGATTTCATTGTGCCCAGAAAAGAACTGAAGAATAAACTGGCTACGGTGCTGGGACTTTTTAAGAACTAATATGCGAGTTATCTTATTGCTTACAGCCTTGTTGCTGATTCAGCAGGCAGCCGTTGCCCAAAAAACAGCTTTTAATATTCCAGCACCCAAAGGATTTGAAGTAGATCATCACGCAACGGCCTCTCACAATCCTTTCACCGGGAACTATCATCTGGTTACGCAGCAAGCTAAAAACATACTGCATCGTCTATACAATGACAGGTTTGAATTAGTCAGTGAATATGAAAGTGAATCACCGGATATTACTTTTTCAGAAAGACGTTCACCCAAAGCAAATTATTTTGCTCCTTTATGCACACGGAATGGCTACTATGAGCTATTTGGCACTTCGAATGGGGTGCTTGTATATAAACCGGACTTTGAGAATAAGAAGGACAGTCTGGTAAGAAGTTTCAGTTATAATTGGGTAAAAAAATCTGGGCTGAAGCTCATCTCAGTTATGCCTGATACAGCTGACCTGAAGTTATTTACATATTCAAAAGAGAAAAACGCATTTGTAATTTATAAATGGATACCCGGTGAGGACTTAGTAGAATATGTATTTAATCTTCCTGAAAAATTCTTAACGAAAGAAGAGGAAAAATCATACCCGGATTGCCAGTCAAAATACAAGTTTATGTGGGATATTGGATTCCCCGCCACGCAGTTGGGTATTATCCAGCCAATGCCAAAATCCAACACCCTCCTTTATAAAGGGGATCAGATATATTTAATTCTGGGTCTGCGATATAGTATGGGCCAGCAAGTAATACATATAGATCTTGGGAAACAATCAATAGATATTCACAATTATTTCATCAATTCTTATAAAGACAATACCGGTACTTTCAATAACATCAAAAAAAATATGGTATCAGTCTTGTACGACTCTACACTGATCATTCAGAATTCTTCCATATTCCGATTTGAATACCTTTTTTATAATATCAAAACTCATGCACTTATAAAAAAATATTCCGTGTTAGTAGAGGACTCACTTTACAGGTTTATGCATTCCAGTCTCACCCAAAAAGGTACGTATGGCTCAGCAAAACAGGAAAAAGACATTACCCGGGAAAAGGCCTTTATGCGAAAAGTGAACGGATCATTTGGGTTTATTAACATTGCGGCCGTGGAGAATGACAGCATTGTACTCACGTTATCCGATTTAAAGGAAACAGAAGGGATCGGAGGAACCCTCCTTTCAGCTGTCACTATGAGTGTGGGGTTTATGGCAAATATCCATATTGGAAACCTGCAATTAGTACCATATCTTACTTCACGCAGATACAAATTATTTTTCGCCCATAGCGTATTCAACAAAAATACCTGGGAACCAGCGCCCGGGGGCAACCGGAATATAACTACTGTACTAGATACAATAATTGATACTTTTGAAAACATGGAATTGTCGGGCTCAAGTTCTTTCCTGATCGAGAAACATAACGAAATACTTATTGGTGTTTTAAATACCGAAAAAAACACTTTTGATATCCATTCATTCAAACATGGCAGCCACTCAAATTGAAATAAAGAACAGGCAGGTCTTTCACGAATACTTCATCGATGCAAAATATGATGCGGGCATGGTATTGCTGGGTACGGAGATCAAATCCATCAAGGCTGGTAAAGTGAGTTTCAATGACAGCTACTGCCTCATCTCCGATGGAGAGATATGGCTTAAATCGCTGAACATAGCCCAATACACCCATGGCACCACCAACAATCATGACCCGGTGCGGGACAGGAAATTATTACTCCACAAAAAAGAGATCACCAAGATAGCCGCTAAACTGAAAGAGAAAGGCTATACCCTGGTACCCCTGCGTATTTTTCTTAATTCGAAAGGCCTGGCTAAAATAGAAATAGGATTGGCCAAGGGAAAGAAGCTCCACGACAAACGGGAGAGCATCAAGCAGAAAGATGTGGAAAGAGAAATGAAGCGTTTTGTTAAATAATCTGTGTAAAACTTCGTTCTGTAAGGAACCGATTTTTTGCCGATATTACCATTTCATGAAAAGAATAACCTTCCTGTTACTGTTAGTTTTTTCCCTGCAGGCACAAGCCCAATCCGTGTTCGGCTACTGGTATGGCACGGCGAATGTAAAGACGAACAGTTCTGCCAGTAATTACCTCGTGGAAATGGTACTGCAACCTGAAAAGAATTATGTAAAGGGTATTCTCAACTACTATTTTAAAAATACCTACCGCAGCATACAGGTACAGGGCAACTACAGCGCTGGCAGCCGCCAGCTCAGTTTGTATGAAGTGCCGGTTACCTATTATGGTTCCTTTACTAATTTCGAAGTGGATTGCATCATGAACCTGCAGGCTACCCTGCGTGTATCACAGACGGGTTCGGTGCTTACCGGTGCCTTTATCGCCCTGCCCGAACATAAATACACCTGCCCCAATATCAACTTCAATCTTACCCTCAATGCGGATATAAGTAAGAAGGACTCGGTGCTGAAAGCCATCAGTGAATACAAGGAAAACTACCAGGTATGGACCCCTTCTGCTACGGATACGCTGGTATCTGCAAACGTAGTGCAGCGTAAAGTGGTGAACTATGTAATAGAAAA
>CALSAT010000378.1:0-4229 GCA_943372905.1 Bacteroides fragilis
CAGGAGTTCGGACTTGATTTTACACTTTTCCGTTTCTTTAATACGTATGGCCCCAAGCAAAGCCCTGATTTTGTAGTGGCACGTTTTATTGATGCTGCTTTGGCTGGTAAAGATATTACTGTATATGGCGATGGCCAGCAGACCAGAACCTTCTGCTATATCGATGATAATGCAGAAGCCTGTATCAATGCACTTACCCGCAACCTCTTTGTAAATGACGTAGTGAATGTGGGCAATGACAAAGCCATCACGATAGTAGAACTTGCGCAAACAATAATACAACTGACCAATTCATCTTCTAAGATCGTACACCTGCCGCCATTGCCCGAAGGCGATATGACAAGACGGCAGCCCGATATTCAGAATATGAAACAACTGCTAGAAAGAGATTTTACTTCGCTGGAAGATGGATTGCAACGCATCATTGCTTTACGCACCAAATAAAATATACCTGACAAATATGACAATACTTGTAACCGGCGGATGCGGCTATATCGGCTCTCACACAGTGGTTGATCTCATCAATAACGGATATGATGTGGTCTCCGTTGACAATAATTCCCGATCCGGCAAGACCTTGATGGATGGGGCGAGAGCCATTACAGGGAAGGATATTACGAATTATGAAGCAGATGTATGTGAGTATAGCCAAATTAAGGCTGTCTTTGAGAAGCATCATATTGATGGTATTATTCACTTTGCGGCTTTCAAATCTGTAGATGAATCGGTTCAACAGCCTCTTTTGTACTTTCATAATAACCTGGTTTCACAGATCAATATTCTTCGTTGTTGCCAGGAGTTCAATGTTCCCAACTTTGTATTCTCTTCTTCCTGCAGTGTGTATGGCAATGCTGATGTAATACCGGTAACAGAGGAAACCATTCTAAAAAAAGCGGAGTCGCCATACGGACGTACCAAACAGATTGGGGAGGACATGATCCATGATATTGCCCGCATCAGTCCTGCTAATTTTATTTTATTGCGATACTTCAACCCGGCTGGCGCTCATCCATCTACCGTTATTGGTGAAGTTCCATTTGGACGTCCATCGAACCTGGTCCCGGCAATTACTCAATTTGCAATTGGTAAATTGCCTCAGTTAAAAGTGTTCGGTACAGATTATGACACGAGAGACGGTTCCTGTATCAGGGATTTTGTACATGTTTGTGATATTGCTCATGCACATACACTGGCTATGGAATACTTAATAGAAAAGCGAAACGGATCGAACTGTGAAACATTTAATCTTGGAACAGGGAATGGTGTAACAGTTTTTGAAACAATTGCCGCTTTTGAAACCATATCAGGCAACAAACTTGATTATAAACTGGATGAGAGAAGAACAGGAGATGTGGTGGCCGTGTTTGCTAATAATGATAAAGCCAGGAATTTATTGAAATGGGTGCCTGCATTTAATCTTAATGACATAATGGAAACAGCCTGGAAATGGGAGTTGAAACTATAAGAGTTTTTACTTGCAAACCAGGGGCACCCATGAGGTAAATACGGCATCAGTCGTAAAGTTCCGATTCCTGTTGTTGTATAAGTGCTCTTTTTTTAATCTTTAGTTCGATGGTTTTTTGTGTATAGAAGACTTTAAACCAACTTAGTATGGTAAAGTCAATATCCTCAAAGCCTGAGCATGAAGAAGATACTCTTTGGAGCACAAATTGTTTTTTTTGGTTTGTTTAATATCGCCTTATTGGCAACTGTTTTTCAGTTAGCAGGATATTCCGGTCCTCTTTCAAGCCTTGACTATAAAAAACCCACCTATAATAAAGTAGAAGAATTTGACCCTGCTTTAATGCGGCTTAATAATTCTGAAAAATTAATCAATTATTGTGACAGCTTGTATCAGGTGGAATTTGGGAATGCAGGAAAGCAACAGTACGAGAAAAATTATACAGAACTTCTTTCGGAGATAATAAGCAACCGATTTTTCCATGGGTACTCTCATTACAGTTTTACCGACAATTATCTTTCTGTTTTATTCTCAAGGGCCACACTTGATGGGTATAGTGCAATAGTTATCCCGGAGGATATCCTTAAGCATCCTAATGCTGCGTGTAGCCAGCAATCCATCGTGATGATGGAGGTGCTTAAGAAGAAAGGGATACAAACACGAAAGATCGGGTTTAGCGGAAAAATATCGGGGCACTTTTGTTTCGAAGTATTTTATGATAATACATGGCACTTCTATGATACTAACATGGAGCCGGATGCTGTTTTATTAAATGCGCATAACAGGCCTGAAATTGCCACATTAGTAAGTGATAAAGAACTCCTTCTAAAAGCTTACCAGCGTTATCCAAAGGAAACAGTACTTGATGTATTCTCTAATTATTCCTATGGGGCACCTAATAGTTTTGCAGCACCCCGGGGTATCATATTTCAGCGAATAGCCAAAATACTATCATACACTTTATGGCTATTCTTTCTAGCAGCATTTATCCTTGTTCGAAAAAAATATTTACAATTAGCAGGTAAAAAATATGTGCGGAATAGCAGGATTTATTTCCCCCAACCTGAAAAAGGAACAACTTCAACTTATTACCCGGGCATTACAGCACCGGGGACCTGACGCAGAAGGGTTTTATTTCAATGAGCAAAAAGGTGTGAACATCGGCCTTGGCCACAGAAGGTTGAGCATCCTTGACCTGTCCGAAGCAGCTAACCAGCCTTTTTATTCCCGGGATAAACGTTATGTAATGGTGTTTAATGGCGAGGTGTATAATTATAAGGAAGTAGCAGCCAGGTATAAGATTGCTGCCAAAACTACCTCTGATTCCGAAGTGATTATCGAAGCCTTTGCTCAGCATGGCATTGCCTGTGTGAATGAGTTCAATGGAATGTTTGCGATTGCTATCTGGGATACACAAGAAGAGGAATTATTTCTCATCAGGGATCGCTTCGGGGTAAAGCCGCTGGTGTATTATAATAAAGGCGAAGATTTTGCTTTTGCCTCTGAGATAAAAGCGCTGATAAAACTGCCGGTTACTAAAGAAATTAATCTTGCAGCCCTGCAGGATTATTTTTTTATGGAGTATATCCCCGGCGATCATTGCATACTGAAAGGCTTTAACAAACTGCCTAACGGGTCTTACCTGATTTTAAAGAATGGGAAAGCGGAGATAAAATCCTACTACACGTTTAGCGAGAAGATCATTGAAAGGCCACTGCCGGCAAGAAAAGAGAATGAAGTACTTGACGAATTTGAAGACCTGCTTGCTTCCTCCGTGCGGTACAGGCAGATAAGTGATGTGCCTATCGGTGCTTTCTTAAGCGGAGGAACTGACTCATCTCTTATCTGTGCTCTTTTTCAAAAGCAAAACAGCAATCCTGTAAATACTTTTACGATAGGTTTTGACGTAGCTGGTTATGATGAATCGGGATATGCGGCTAATGTAGCTAAATTATTGAAGACAAACCATAGTGAAACGCATCTTAGTGACCAGACATCAATGTCAATTGTGGACAAGCTCGCAGATTACTACGATGAACCATTTGCTGCCCCCTCTACCATTCCCAGTTACCTGGTATGTAATGTAGCCAGAAAGAGCGTTACTGTGGCAATGAGTGGTGATGGAGGGGATGAGTTGTTCATGGGGTACGGCTATTACGATTTGTATAAAAAGCTAAGTAAACTTTACCGCTTTGACCCTGGTATTGCTCGTAGATTGATAAAAGGGATATTCAGCAAAATGGGTGGACGATATGAAAGAGCGTCCCGTTTGTTTGACTTGCCATCAAAGAATATGCTGGTTCATTTGTGGTCAGAGCAGCAGTATATGTACAGCGAAAATGAGATTAAACAGTTATTGAATGTGCCGGATACGGTCTTGTCGGCTAAACCTGCTTGGGAGAAAATCGATAAAATGGATCTGAGTGATTTTGAAAAGATTTCTCTTTTTGATATTGATCAATACCTGGCTCATAACCTGTTGTATAAAATGGATGCGGCATCAATGGCGAACGGCCTGGAAGTGAGAAACCCATATCTTGATTACCGCCTGATGGAATTCTCTTATAATTTACCACAAGAGTTTAAAATTCGTAATGGTGTATCAAAGTACCTGATGAAGAAACTATTGGAGCGTTACCTCCCGCAAGAGCTTGTATACCGCAGAAAGTGGGGCTTTCCTGCACCTATTGGTGACTGGCTTACCAGGGATCTAGCTTATTTGGTCGATAAGTGGCTTGATCCTGCAAGAATAAAAAAGCAAGGGATA
>CALSAT010000379.1:0-4223 GCA_943372905.1 Bacteroides fragilis
TATCTCGACGGGCTTTTTTTCCTGTGCCGAGATGCTGACAGAGATCGTAAATAAGAGAGGGAGTAAAATTGATTTCATAACTGTTGGTTTAGTGACAGCTCTAAATCGGCTGCAGCCGGGGTAAGGTTGCTTTTATTTGCCTGCATACAGGCAAGCTATCCCTGGCAGGATATTTCACTTTCTATACTTGCTGAGCTATTTTACAGACGCTATGATCTCTTCTGCATGTGCTTTGTTCTTTGGGCGAAGAAATATCTTTCGGATAATGCCTTTTTCATCAATCACAAAAGTGGTACGCAAAACACCCATGTATTGATGTCCGAACATTTGTTTTTGATCCCACACGCCGTACTTCTCCAGTATTTTATGTGTGGTATCTGCCAGTAAGGTGAAAGGCAGGTTGAATTTAGTTTCAAACTTCTTATGCTTTTTTGCATCATCTGGACTTACTCCAATTACTTCGAAGCCGTGCTTCTTCAGCAGGCTGTAATTATCCCGCAGGTTGCAGGCCTGTATGGTGCAGGTAGGCGTATCATCTTCCGGGTAGAAGTACAACGCTATTTTCTTCCCTTTATAATCAGCCAGGGAAATTTTTTTCCCGTCCTGATCGATACCTGAAAATGCCGGGGCTTTGTCGCCTTCTTTTAAAGTTACCATTGTAAACCGCTGAATTAAATATGATATAAACGGACTGGCAGAAAATTATTTCTTCTTTTTCGTTGTTGTTTTTTTGGTGGTGGTGGTCTTTTTCTTCGGGTCTGTCTTTTGGGTACCTGTTTTCTTGCTGCTGGTCTTGCCTTTTTTCACCGTTTTCTTTTTGGGTGGTGGTGGGGTGTAGGGATTGCGCCTGAACCACCATTCTTTTGTGGTCACATTGCCTGCAAGGTCTTCTGCTATTACTTTTAAATGATGAATGCCATACGGGCATCGTTCATCGAACTTATATATCCAGTTGCGACTTTTATCATTGGTAAAGCGGACCCACTGGCTATCTAATTCCACCCGGAACTTTTTTATCCCAAAATTATCGGTTGGTGTAAATACGATGCGTGAAGCAGCACTAAGGTTTATGGTATCGCCTTTCCCCAATTCATTTACTGATGGGGCTGTTACATCTGCGAATGCCTGGAAGCTGCCAAAATCTCCAAACTTTGCTGTTAACCATCCGTCTGACCATACTGCTTTTTTTATAGTATTGCCTCTGCCGCTTTTTATTATCACCAGTTTTTCATTCCAGTTTTCCGGTATGGCCTTATTGGGTTTCAGGCGAACAGTAAAGTCGTCATGTATTGGAAATGAAGCATCATTTACCTGGTGCTTTGCGGTGACGGTATTGTAAGATGTGGCTGCATTATCTCGATAATAATAGGCTGGTACCGAATCGTACAAACAACCTTCGGGCAGATACATTTCAAAATCAGTTTTTTTCACCCAATTTACCTGCTGCGGGGACAGTTTAGACATTGCTGCTCCTGGTGGTATCAATGCGGCCAGGCTGTCATTGAATTGAATGGCAAAATTGAGTTGGGAAGTATTGCCATGCACGTCCTTCACATCCACGCTGATGTAGTGAATAAGAGTGTCGGCAAATTCTATCACTCCATCGCTTTTGATTTTATGGTAAGCCGCTCCATTATCACCTGGCAATTGCGACAGGTGCTGCAGGTAAGCTCCGCCATTAAAGTCGTGCTTGTAATCAATATGGGCATTCATGTATGCCGTTTCATCATAGTCAATACTGTCGAGCAGGAAACCAACCTGCGGCTCTTCATCAAGGTATAGCTTTGCGGAAAATACACCATTCTCGCTGCTGCCACTGCTTGATTTATCATACATCTGCAGGCCGAAGCTGATCTTTTTTAACCCGGTTTGTATTACACTTATTTTGGGAATGATATAGCCGCTGTCTGTGTTTTTCAGAGGAAAAAACTTCGGCGTTTGTTCATACACACTTTTGCTTCGGTCGTACATGGCCAGCCTTACCAGGGCAGGTGGCACTACATCCTGAAATTGAAATCCGAATAATAGGGGATTCAGCCGTTTGTCTGTTTTGGTATCGATGATCTCAAAATGCAGATGCGGCCCCCTGGATCCGCCGGTATTTCCGCTATTGGCAATAAAACTTCCTTTACTTACCGGAAATTGGTTGGGACTAAAGAGCAGCTCTACTGCCCAGCTTTCCTGCTTGTATTGCTGTTCGGTAACGTACTGTTCCAGCTCGGGATAAAAATCATTGAGATGGGCATATAAAGTAGAGAGGCCATTGGGATGATTGATAATAATGAAGCGGCCAAAACTTTGCGGCCTGACGGCCACCTTGGCAATATAGCCCCCGGCAGCAGCATAGATGGGCATATTTTCCTGTGCATTGGTACGGATATCAAGGCCCATATGCCAGTGATTGGGACGGAGCTCACCAAAATTGGCCGATAGCTGCATGGGAATGCCCACGGGGTTTCTAAAATAGTCTTTGGGATAGCTTGGCGGTGTCTGTGCCTGCAAATAGAACCCAATCAAAATAAACTTTATACATACTAAGAAATTCAACCGCATCCGCAAAAATAAGTATCAGCGCCTATACTATTAATAGGGTATAGGCGATTCAATTCAATGTTTGTATCTTTTCCTCTTTTTAAAGCATGAAAAAACTGCTGTGGCTGCTGCCACTTTGTACTATTTTATATGCCTGTCCGTTTGAATCGGCGGTAGCGCTGGAGAAAAAACCGGTGGAACCGGTTGATACCACGCTGTACGGGTATTGGTATGGTATTGTAAAGGATGGCAGTGATTATTTTGGCATCGAGGCGCTGGATATTGCCCCACAGTCAGATTCTGTGTACACCATCACCCGTTATGGTAAAGCCATTAAAGGAGATATCATTTTGCCAGACACGGCTTATTTTACCGGCTATACTTCCTACATAGGCGAACAGCGATATATGAATATTGTAGCTGACATCCTGATAGAGGCACCCCGCAAAAACAGTAAAATGAGGGATATGATAAAACAGCGGGTGTATTACATCGCCAAAATAGACAGAAGCAATGATACCCTTTTTGTAAAGACCATTACTGATGGTTTTTCTAAAAAGAAAAATTTTGGGTCTCCGGAAGAGTTTCGCCAGGCCGTCCTGAGCCAAACCACAGGAAATATTAATATTTACGACGATCAGTATTCACTTTCGTACCGGAAAGTTCCAAAACCACCGTCGTCCAGATCGTTCTAAAAAGCTGTTGGAAAAAAATTCTCCCCTGTGTCTGCAAAACCCCTCTATTCCCTTAGTTTTGCGCAATTTGTTTTTTCATAACGATACTTCGTCATTGTCAGTATTACAAGCACTCTTTTAAAAACAAAAAATGCCAAAAGACAATTCGATCAAATCGGTTCTTATTATCGGCTCTGGCCCCATCATTATCGGACAAGCCTGTGAGTTTGACTATTCCGGTACGCAAGCTGCCCGCAGCATAAGGGAGGAAGGAATAAAAGTGATCCTTATCAACAGTAACCCTGCCACCATTATGACAGACCCCATGATGGCTGACCGGGTTTACCTGTTGCCGCTTACTACTGAAAGCATTGAACAGATTTTACAGGAAAATGAAATTGATGCCGTGTTGCCAACGATGGGTGGGCAAACAGCACTCAACCTTGCTAAAGAAGCAGAAGAACTGGGCATCTGGGAGCAGTATAATGTACGGTTGATTGGCGTGGACATTAAAGCCATTGAAAAAGCGGAAGACAGGGAAAAGTTCAGGAAGTGGATGATTGAGATTGGGGTAACGGTAGCGCAGGCAAAGATCGCCAACTCGTTTTTGGAAGGAAAAGAATTTGCACAGGAAATAGGATTTCCCCTGGTGTTACGTCCCTCTTTTACATTGGGAGGTACTGGTGGCGGCCTCGTTTTCAAAAAAGAAGAATTGGATGAAGCCCTGAACAGGGCACTAACTGCCAGCCCTATACATGAGGTGCTGGTAGAAAAAGCTATTCTGGGCTGGAAAGAATTTGAACTGGAGTTGCTGCGTGATATGGCCGATAACGTATGCATTATTTGTACGGTGGAGAATTTTGATCCAATGGGTGTTCATACCGGCGATTCTATTACGGTGGCACCTGCTATGACGCTGAGCGATACAGGGATGCAACTGATGCGTAATACTGCTATCAAAATGATGCGGGACCTGGGTAATTTTGCCGGTGGCTGTAACGTGCAGTTTGCTTTGAA
>CALSAT010000380.1:0-4212 GCA_943372905.1 Bacteroides fragilis
GAAGCACAGTACGCTGGTATAAGACAGGTGAATCAATAGGTGTATATCCCGTTGGCATAACTGAAACCGGGAGTAAATCCGGCTATGCCGGCAACCTCGAAAGCAATGGTATAGCAGTTACAGGTATAAGCTTTCAGCAAAACAAGAACCTGAAACTTCAATTTTGGAATCAGTTCACTGAAAATATTTTTAATAGTGCTATGCTGCAGGCAGATTTTGAGTATGCCATATCCGGCACATCAAAGTTGTTAGCAGCAGTACAAGTAGTAAGACAGGATGCTGTAAAGGACGGAGGAAACCACGACCCATCAAAGGCCTATTTTAAAAAAGGGGGTAAGGCGTTTACACTAGGTGCCAAATTTGGTTGGAAAAATGAGAAATGGGAAACAACATTGAACTACAATCGTATTACTGCGCATGGAAGATACCTGATGCCCAGAGAATGGGGCCGGGATCCTTTCTTTACTTTTTTACCAAGGGAAAGAAACGAAGGTTTGGGAAATGTACAGGCAGTTGTAGGAAAAGTGAATTATAAAATGACGGCCCTGCGGCTTAGCTCCTCCCTGGCATTTGGCTATTATAAGCTACCCGAAGTGACTAATTATACCCTCAACAAATACGGACTTCCTTCTTACAACCAGCTGAATATTGATTTACGATACAAATTTGCCGGACTCCTCAAAGGGCTTGAAACACAACTGCTCTATGTATATAAGGATAAAACTGGCAATACCTATGGCAATGATAAATATGTAATAAACAAGGTCGATATGAGCTTGTGGAGTTTTGTGCTGAACTACCAGTTTTAACAACCGTTTAGTAGCTTAGTGTGACTGTTGTCACTATGCTGGTTCAAAAAAGAGCCCACTTTTAATATCCTTTTATACATGTAAACGATTGCCATGTCCTCACTACTAAGTAATGAAAGCATTAAGTCTCGTCGTGATTTTCTGAAAAAGACTGCATTAGCCGGCATAGCCACCTCGCTTACAGGAGTTACAGCCGCTTTGCCTGCCGAAGCCATTGTACCAAATGAATTTTTAGAACCTTCCGGCCGGTTCACCATTCTCTATACCTCAGACATTCATGCCCAGCTAAATACTCATGACGAATTTTTCTGGGAAAATGGAAAAGCTGTTTACAAAAAAAGAGGAGGGTTGGCCGTGCTGAAAACAATGATCAATCACTTTAGAAAACAAAACCCTGCAAATACAGTACTGATTGACGGAGGCGACTACTTTCATGGCAGTGCAGTAGCATCATTAACAGAAGGAGAAGCATTGATACCCTTACTGAATGATTTCAATTACGACCTGATACTTCCAGGTAACTGGGAAGTGGTTTACAAGAAAAAGAAAATGCTCTACGATATGGGGCATGCCACAGCCGCAAAAATCTGTGCCAATATGTGGCATAAAACAACAGATGCAGATAATGGCGAACTGATCTATCCCCCTTATTGGGTAAAATATATTGCCGGAACAAAAGTGGGGTTCATAGGATACACGGATCATTTAATTCCAAAACGGCAATCACCGGCTTACAGTGAAGGTATCCGTTTTGAACATGCCGATTTCAATATTGCCAAATACATAAAGCTGTTACAAGAGGTGGAAGGATGCGGTATTATTTTTATTGTAACACATATGGGACTGGCACAGCAGGTGGGATTAGCCAATAACCCGGCAGTATCGGGAGCTGATTTTATTTTAGGAGCCGATACGCATGAAAGAGTACGGGTACCAATTGAAGGCAAGTATTCCAAAGTAGTGGAATGCGGTGCCTTTGGTTCTTTCCTCGGCAAACTTGATATAGAAGTGGAAAACGGTAAAATGAAAAGTTATAAGTACCAGTTGCTGGATGTGGACCCGGTAAAATATCCCGCTGATAAGAAACTTCAGGCACAGATTGATAAAGCTTCAGCGCCTTTCAAACAGGATCTGTCAAAAGTAATAGGTACCACCACTACCCCATTGGTCAGGTATTTCGTAATGGAAACACCGATGGATAACCTGATCACAGATGCTATTCACTGGAAATTCAAAACAGACATTGCTTTGAGTAATGGGTTCCGTTTTTGCCAGCCTTTGGCAGTCAACCCGGCCAGCGGAAAAGCTGATATCACCAGGGAATTTTTGTGGAATATGCTGCCTGTAGACAGCGAAGCAAAAACAGGATTGATATCCGGCAAACAATTATGGGACTGGCAGGAAAAAGAATTACAAAATGCATTTGCCAAAGACCCCTCCAAACGGTTTGGGGGTTGGTTTGTACGCTTTGCAGGTATGGAAGTAAACTTCACGATCGGAAATGAACTGGGGAAAAGAGTGAATTGGATTAAAATAAAGGGCGAACCATTAGACCTGAATAAAGAATACAGTATAGTGGCCTGCGAACGGGAAGGCGATCCGGAAGATACACTTTGCCGTATTGAAAAAGTAAAAGCTCCAAAAAAAACCGGCGTATTAATGCATGATGTAATAGAAGAATACCTCGCTGCCAACTCACCCGTTTCACCTAAACTGGAGATGAGGGCCAGCGCAACAGACCAGCCACATACACTGCTTACACAATTACAGGGAACAACCTATGAATTCAGATAAACGATAAAAAATGAGCAGCTGGAAACACTTTAAATCAAATTGGCCGGTAGTAATAATAATAATTGGTACCACCATTGTAGCGCTTTCAGAATTCACGAAAGCTTTCCGGCGATCAAATACCAATGCCTATGGTGCATCACTACCTGATAGTACCTGGGTCCCGCCTAGTCTATTTACAGACAATGAACTGCAAGGCGAAGAAAGAGAAATGGTTATATATGGAGAAGATATAATCGCCAATACTGCCCGATATTTTGGGCCATCTGGTACTGTTGCGAAAATAACCAATGGCATGAATTGCCAGAACTGTCACCTGAATGCCGGCAAAAAGAACTGGGGCAATAATTACAGTGCTGTCTTTTCTACCTACCCTAAGTTCCGCGACAGAAGCGGCGCAATGGAAAATATTTATAAAAGAGTAAGTGACTGTTTCGAAAGAAGTCTGAACGGTACAGCACCCGACAGCAGCAGCAAAGAATACCAGGCTATTTATGCTTACATAAATTGGCTGGGTAAAGATGTGAAGAAAGGCGATAAACCAGTCGGGAGCGGAATTGAGAAATTATCGTTCATGGATCGGGCTGCTGACCCTGTAAAAGGGAAACAAGTGTATGCTTTGCAATGCCAAAGTTGTCACGCAGCCAATGGAGAAGGGCAACTAAGCCTCAATGGAGTAAGCTATGAATATCCTCCGCTTTGGGGAGATCACAGTTACAACAATGGGGCGGGGCTGTTTCGGCTTAGTAATTTTGCAGGTTACATAAAAAGTAATATGCCCTTTAACCAGGCAACACATGCCAACCCCAAACTATCTACAGAAGAAGCTTGGGATGTGGCCGCTTATGTAAACAACCAGCCCAGGCCAGTAAAAGATCTCAGCAAAGACTGGCCTGACATATCCAAAAAACCGTTTGACCATCCTTTTGGCCCGTACACTGATGGATTTACCGAAGCACAGCATAAGTTTGGACCTTACAAGCCGATCATTGCAAAAAAAGAAGAACTCGCAAAAAAGAGATAACTTAAATGCCTGTGACAATTATCACGGATTGACACTACTTCCAGTCGGACATTTGTATTATAAAAGCAACAAGTTATGTTAGAATGGCTTAGACAACCCTGGCCCTGGTATGTGGCCGGCCCATTGATTGGCTTAACAGTACCTGCATTATTATTACTCGGTAACAAATCGTTTGGGATATCTTCCTCGCTGCGCCACGTATGCGCTGCCTGTATACCTGCTGATATTCCTTTTTTCAAGTATGACTGGAAAAAAGAAATATGGAACCTGTTTTTTGTAGCCGGAATTTTAGTTGGTGGCATCATTGCTGCACAATTATTGGCCAACCCTGATCCGGTAGTAGTAAATCCAAAACTGGCAGTAGAAATGGCTACCTATGGAGTAACTAATTACGAGGGCCAGGTGCCAAAAGATATTTTCTCATGGCCGGAGTTACTGACCGCTAGAGGACTTATCATGATGGTAGGTGGAGGTTTCCTGGTAGGTTTCGGAACAAGATATGCCGGAGGTTGTACATCGGGTCATGCTATCATGGGATTAAGTAACCTGCAATGGCCGTCGCTGGTAGCTACCTGTTGCTTTATGGCT
>CALSAT010000381.1:0-4209 GCA_943372905.1 Bacteroides fragilis
CAAAAGTCGTCAGTCCAAAAATTGGCAAACGGTTACCTGTATTTGTAAAAGAGGAAGACACAGCAAGGCTGATACAGGCGCTGGACCAGTCTGCTGAGGATTGGAAGACCCTGAATGCGAAAATGCTGATCACTATTTTTTATGCCACAGGGATGCGGCTGAGTGAACTGATAAACCTGAAGGAAAAACAGGTTGATTTCAGCAACTCACAAATAAAAGTGCTGGGAAAAGGGAATAAAGAGAGGATCATTCCGGTAAGCAAGGAATTGGTGGCCATGATAAGGGAGTATAAGGAGCTGAAAAAAAAGGAGTTTGAAATGGCGGAGGATATATTGCTGGTAACTGAAAAAGGGAAAAGGTTGTATCCCAAATATGCCTACTTGCTGGTGAATAAGCTATTAGGCCAGGCCAGTACGCTTGATAAAAAAAGCCCCCATGTGCTTCGTCATACATTTGCCACACACCTGATGAATAATGGGGCCGACCTGAACGCTGTAAAAGAGCTGCTTGGGCACAGCAGCCTGGCTTCCACGCAGGTGTATACCCACAATACCATAGAAAAACTGAAAGATATTCACAAAAAAGCCCATCCAAAGGCATAAAAGTTTGTACTTACACAATAAAAAATTACCAGAATTTTACTTGGGCGAAAAGGTGTTTTGCAGTAACTTGAATGTGATAGAAGAACCCACCCTTTGAGAAAAACAGTACAGAGTTCTTTATTTATTGTTTCACTGATTAAAAAATGATGATTATGAACGTAAACATTCAAACTGTTCATTTCAATGCTGACAGTAAGTTAATTGAGTATGTAAAAAGAAAACTGGAGAAGCTTAACTTATTCAGCGACCGGATCATTCAGGTAAATGTGTTTCTGAAACTTGACAATGTAGTTCACGCCATCAAGGACAAGATTGCAGAGATCAGGGTACACATTCCACGTCACAATTTTTTTGTCAAATCAACTTCAAAATCATTCGAAGAGTCTTTCGATGATGCTTTCGATTCACTGGTAGTTCAAATAAAAAAGAATAAAGAAAGAAAAGCCGCTTAAACAATTACAAGACCCTGCCTCCTTAATGCTGGCAGGGTCTTTTTATTTCCCCCCTTTGCTATAGGAAAGACAGCTGCGAATAATCCCCTGCATCAGTTATTCACAACTTGCTGAAAACAAGCAAAAAATTATCTTCCAAAATTTTTCCGATTATCAAATTCCCTTACCTTTGCCTCCCCAATAAATGGGGGTAGTTCTTTATTGCTTGGATTGCCCTGAAATATGGCTTGAAGCCAAACCAGAAAAAAGGGTATTTTATTCGCCACTTTAGCTCAGTTGGTAGAGCAACTGATTTGTAATCAGTAGGTCGTTGGTTCGACTCCGACAAGTGGCTCAGGAAAAATTTTGGGCAGATGGCCGAGTGGCTAAAGGCGACAGACTGTAAATCTGTTCTCTTCGGAGTACGGAGGTTCGAATCCTTCTCTGCCCACTTTATCCACCGGAATTTCGCAGGATACGATGGTGGTAGTTCTTTGTGAACCGGATTAGCCTCCGGGTTGAGATAATTTACCGGAATTTTCATTCCGGTATAAGCGGGAGTAGCTCATTTGGTAGAGCGGTAGCCTTCCAAGCTTCAGGTGGCCGGTTCGAGCCCGGTCTCCCGCTCATACGAGAGTCGAATGAGTCAAATAAGTCAAATGTTATAAGGGCTTGCCCGTTTGACCTAATTTGACACCCTGACTTCAATGACTCAGTTAAAAGCCGTTGTAGCTCAGTGGTAGAGCACTTCCTTGGTAAGGAAGAGGTCAAGGGTTCAATTCCCTTTAACGGCTCAAGAGGTCTGACGGTCTCCGTCTGACCAATGTAGAAGCAAATTGGCGGAGTTCGCCAAATTGCTGAGTAGTGAACAGGAAGATGAAGAGTGCGACGCAACAAAAGCTGATAGTAGCAATACTGGCGGCTTCATTTATAGAAAAACAATAATTTAGTCAACACAACTTAAAAACCGATAACAATGTCAAAAGAGACCTTCAAAAGGGACAAACCCCACGTTAACGTTGGTACCATCGGCCACATCGACCATGGTAAAACTACCCTGACTGCTGCCATCACCACCATCCTGGCTACTAAGGGTATGGGCAACACGGCAAAAAAATATGATGAAATTGATGCTGCGCCTGAAGAAAAAGAACGTGGTATCACCATTAACACTGCTCACGTAGAGTATCAGACGGCTAACCGTCACTATGCTCACGTTGACTGTCCTGGTCACGCTGACTATGTTAAGAACATGATCACTGGTGCTGCCCAAATGGACGGTGCTATCCTGGTTGTGGCTGCTACAGACGGTCCTATGCCCCAAACAAAAGAGCACATCCTACTGGCCCGCCAGGTAGGTGTACCTAAGATTGTGGTATTTATGAATAAAGTTGACCTGGTTGATGACCCTGAACTGCTGGAACTGGTGGAAATGGAAATCCGTGACCTCCTGACCTTCTATGGTTTTGATGGTGCTAATACACCTATCATCCAGGGTTCTGCTATTAAAGCACTGGAAGGTGATGCTGAAGGTATCAAACAAGTAGAAGAGCTGATGGCTGCTGTGGATTCTTATATTCCACTGCCTCCTCGCCCGGTTGATCTTCCGTTTCTGATGTCTGTAGAAGATGTATTCTCTATCACTGGTCGTGGTACTGTTGCCACTGGCCGTATAGAAAGAGGTCGTATTAAAGTAGGTGAAGCTGTAGAGATCGTAGGATTGGTAGAAGCACCTCTTACTTCAACTTGTACAGGTGTGGAAATGTTCCGCAAATTACTGGACGAAGGTGAGGCTGGTGATAATGCAGGTCTGTTGCTCCGTGGTATTGAGAAAACCCAGATCCGTCGTGGTATGGTTATCTGTAAGCCCGGTTCTATCACTCCGCACACTGAATTCAAAGCTGAAGTATACGTACTGAGCAAAGAAGAAGGTGGACGTCATACTCCATTCTTTAACAAATACCGTCCTCAGTTCTATTTCCGTACGACTGACGTAACCGGAGAAGTAGAATTGAACGCTGGTACTGAAATGGTTATGCCTGGCGATAACACAGCGCTGAATGTAAAACTGATCCAGCCAATTGCGATGGAGAAAGGTTTGAAATTTGCGATCCGTGAAGGTGGCCGTACAGTAGGCGCCGGTCAGGTAACTGAAATCGTGAAGTAAAGAAGCAGATAGCTTTTTAGCCGTTAGCCTAAGGCTTAATTGACAAATTGGCTATCTTTGAAAACATAATGCTAAGAGCTATTGGCTACCCGCTAATAGCTTTTAGCTTTCATACGGGCATGGTGCAACGGTAGCATACGGGTCTCCAAAACCTTTGATCTGGGTTCGAATCCTAGTGCCCGTGCAGGTTAATTGCACAACTTATCTGCCTTCAGGGTGGGTATAAAAAATGAAAAAATGAACAAGATTGTAAACTATTTCAGGGAATCAATTAAGGAACTGGCAGAGAAAGTAACCTGGCCCACCTGGCCACAATTGCAGCAGTCCACCATGATTGTACTGGCAGCTACTATTGTAATCACATTCATTGTGCTGGCCATGGATTTTGCCGCAGGCAACATCTTTAAGCAGGCGTATAAAATGTTGTTTTAATCATTAAGCATTCTTTTATTCAGGAAATACAATGGAAGCGACAACAAATACAGCAAATACAGAGAACGTACAACAGGACACCAAGTGGTTTGTGCTGCGGGTAGTGAGCGGTAAGGAGAAAAAGGTAAAAGAATACCTTGACAAGGAAGTGTCCCGTGGCGGATGGGAGCAGGTAAAGCAGGTTTTCCTGCCGGTGGAAAAGGTGTATAAGGTTGCCAATGGGAAAAAAGTAATGCGGGAAAGGAACTATTATCCCGGTTATGTGATGATCGAAATTTCCAATGGAAAGCTGACTGATGACTTAAGGGACATTATCAAAAATACCACTAACGTTATTCACTTCCTGGGCAAAGAAAACCCAATTGCCCTCAGAAAAGCTGAAGTAAATAAGATGCTGGGCAAAATGGATGAAATGGCCGAAGTGGGTGGTATCAGCATGAGTGAACCATTTATCGTTGGAGAAACGATCAAGATCATTGAAGGACCGTTCAACGACTTTAATGGGGTGATAGAAGAAGTAAATGATGAGAAGAAGAAACTTAAAGTAACAGTGAAAATATTCGGACGTTCCACCCCT
>CALSAT010000382.1:0-4195 GCA_943372905.1 Bacteroides fragilis
AATTTGGGAATGGTGGAATTTGAGAATTTGGAAATGTGAGGATTTGAAAATTTCGGAATGTGAGGATTTGAGAATTTGGGAATGGGGGAATTTGAGAATTTGGAAATGTGGGTGATGACCGTGAAAAAACGGGATAGGGTGGGTGAATTGGCGGGGGGCAGAGATTTTGTGAATATGGAGATTTGAAAAATCAATCCATTGCTTTAGTGTATTTCACTGTTGCTTTAAAATGGAAGTACAAATTTTGAAACTGTAAACTAACCAGCTATGCACCGCTACCTGAAACCCGCAGCAGGCTTTTTCATTTGCCTATTTCTTTTCGCCTTACCGTCAAAAGGGCAGGATGAAAAGAAAAGTCCGAATAAACACCGGGATATGCGCCTTACGTTTAATGAAGAGGGAAAACTGCTGGATGGATACCTGCCCCGGTACAACCCAGGCGTAAATAAGAAAGACGATTGTGACAAGTACAAGCTTACCATCCGGGTATTGCTGCCGGTGGATTATTTTAAAGCAGAGAAAGAGAAGATGGATGCAAAGGCTAAAGCTTTGTATGCGGCGTTGAATGATCCGGATAAGAAAAGCACACTGGCCAGAATATTATCAGGATGTAAGGATAAAAAGGATACAATTGACTATTACGATAAGTTGAAAAAAAAGTTTGCAACAGGCAAACAAATGGAACAGTGGGAAAAAGGCGATTCGACATTGATGCCTGCTGAATTGACAGATTATGCAAAGTTTATTGAAGCTTTCAATAATTATAAGGAAAGTAATGATAAGAAAACGCAGGCTGCAGGTCTTAAAATGTATATGAAGTTTGCTCCCTTCAGGCTGAAAGTAAAGGGAGTTGAGCTTAACACAGACTGTATGGAATTTGTACCTGTAAGCAGTGAAGATGATTGCAAATGTTTGGAACGTAACAAAAAGTATATAGCCCTTCAGTTTACCGTACCGGCGGGTTTTCTTACCCGTGAAGTGGCGCTTGATTCTTTCCAACTGATACGGAAATACTATATGAAGGAAAAAACAGTGGACTGGTATAATAAGATGCTGAAAGAGCATAAAAAAAGCCTGAAAGCTCTGCAATTGCTGGACAAGAAAATAAAAGACAGCGCTTTCAAATTCAATGTATTTATAAAAGCTATTGACAGTCTTCAATTACTTCAGTTGAATTGCTATGATACTGTAAAACTGAGGATATTGGAATCGCAGGCGGGTAAACTGTTGTGTGATTATAAAGACAAACTAAAGGCTGAGTTTGGCGAATATAATTGCAAAGATTCTTGCAGTAACCTGCTGCTTTGTTTTACTGATCTGAAGGTGTGGCTGGCCAAACTGGCATGGCTGAATGGTGATGAAGTGCGGCTGAACCCTTTCCCATTTACGATGAACAAGGTTGTTGTCAACAAACAGGATGATGAGAAAGTAGACTTTGAAAAAAAGAAACGGGTGAAAAAAGAGGCTGAGATCAGCATTAAGTTTTGGGAAACAGGTATCCGGCACCTCGAAGACAGCCTGCTGCTGATGCAGGGAAATGCAGAATGGGTGAAGACGGCTAAGATGACACTGGACAGCCTGCTCCGGCTGCGTGATACGGCTATTGTGGCATTTAATGAAGAAGTACCGGATGAACCCGGTGATTTGCTGGTAAATAATATACAATCGGCTAAGGGATTCCTTACCGTATCACAGGTAAATTATAAAGGCTGGATCGTGCCGTACAAATCCTCGGAAAGTAATAAGGCCTATCAGCCAGATAAAATGTGGCTGCGCAATTATTATGCAGACCAGATGCCTGCTCCGCTGCGACAGAAGCTGCATTATACTTACCCCGAGAATGAGAATGTTACATTGTTGCTGCATAATATGGGTGCAGGGACGGCCTCATCACTTACCGAATCAATCACACCATTTGCTGATTCGGCCCTGTTTACCATGCTGGCAGGAGAGTTTATTTCGCAGGCTGCTTCGTTGTATTCCAGCCTGAACACCATAGCGCCGATAGTGAAGAGCCTGGTAGGTGCTAAAGAGCGAGTGAAAGCAGATCCTGTAGTGCAAACTAAGATCGAAACACTAACCAAAGTAATTGGCGGTGCTCAGCCATTCAATACCTTCAAGAATAATGATCTACAGAACATTCTAAAAAATAATCAGAATAAAAATATTGGTGCAATAATCAAGGATAAGAACAACAAGATATTAGATTTTATTGGTTACCAAAAATTCAATACTGGCGAGTGGCTTGACCAGGGAATGGATTATAGTAATACTAAAATCGTTTTCGTTACTATGGAAGAAAAGTCGTTTACTAAGCCTGGGGATGATTCGCCTGCCTACGATTCTGCCATTATTGACTACGGTACAAAAAAGCCAGTAGAAATGTTGCGAGTTGAGACAAGGTATAGTTCAGGTATAGTTAAAGTTTACACTCTTATCGACAAGTATGAGAAGCAGCTTCGGTTAATCCTAGATACCTCCGGACAGACAGTAAGAATTGATTCGTGTTTTTCAGAGAGGGACACCTGTTACCTCAACTACCTAAATGCCCTTAACCAACTTAATAAGGCCCCGGTATTTATTGATGAAGCTCTTGAAATAAGGAATGACACCACCCCTATCTATCGCACCGATAAGTATCCGCTGCGAGACAGTATTGCGCCTTATAAGAATGAGTACACACTTAAGTCCTTTCTTAAGAAGGGAGAAGAACTGGTTTTACAGTATGTGATTGATAATTCTTTTATCCGAACCGGCAAGTTCCGCTACCTGCAAACTGCAGCGGGTATAGCCTATACACCCAATGGAGGTTCTATCACTTCGGTGGACACCACGAATGGCGGATTTAAAATAAGCCGGGATGAGGACCGTTTCCGTCTTATTGGCGGCCTGCGTTGGTACCCCGCCGGATTGTATAACCTGAAGAATCCACAATCTATTGTGCGGGAGAGAAGGTGGGTTCACCGCCTGAGCCTGATGGCTGCTGTAGGTGTACCCAAGCCGCTGGAGAATATATACCTGGGGGGTGGCTTTGATCTTGTACCCGGGCTGAATATTTGTGCCGGTGTGCATTTCCAGCAACAGAATAAGTTTACCATCGTAAATAACCAGGTACTTGATAAAAGTGTTTCTTACCGGGGCAAAGCCTTTTATTCGCTGACGGTAGATCCGGCCCTGCTTATCAATGCTATTACCACACTCTTTAAATAACAGTATATGTCAAAATACAGTCTTTTACTATTGGTTATGCTGAGCTTTTTTGCGGCCTGTGATAAATCGGAAGAGGATGATCTTTCCGGCACTGCTGAAATGAACGGGAAACTGTACAGCGAGAATGTATATGAATCGGAACCCGCAAAGATGCTGCCTGATCATGAAGTATTTCTGCTGAAGGATACCAGCGCTGCTGCCACTTCGTTTTTCTTCAGTGGCCAGTCTGATAATAGTGGATATTTCAGTATGGAGTTTCTGAAACCTGAGGCCTTCTACCGCCTGCATGCGGAGAAAAGGATGAATACCACACAGAATATGAATGTGCTGTTTACTGCGGATGCAGTGTTGCAACCAACCCAACGGGTAAGCCTTGTAATGCGGCCGAATATGGAAAAACAGAATGGATTGTACCTGATCTGTACCGATGACCGTATACCTGCCGGAAGGATACCTGCTGTAAAGATCTTTTTTTATACAAGCCGTTTGCTGGCTGAACTAAACTTACCCGATATTGAAGCATCCACCACTCATACATACATGTTTACGTCACAACCCGATGGTACTGTATTCAAGGTCAATTTGCCGCAGGATGTTTATTATGTAAATGCAATAATAAAAGTGGGCACTACAGTACTAAAATGTGAAGTGAAGGAGCTAAGCCGGCTGGGGCCTGCCGGGGTAGTGACAGAAACGATCGTGCTTCGCTAATACTGGAGAGGTACAGGGGGCGATGTTACTTCACAGAGGCGGATAAGTGTTACCACTTATGGTGTATTAAATACCCTGTTTTAAGTATTGTGCCTCCTATTGTGGTGTATATATTTGGCAGACTAAATAATTGCTTATGCTGCGGTTCAGAGTACTGCTCCTGATCTTGTTTATTTATTGCAAGTCGTCTTTTGCCAATAATATTCAGGTAACGAACGTAACGCATTATACGGCCTCCGGAATTCAGTATGTTCAGTTCAATATCAGTTGGGAA
>CALSAT010000383.1:0-4190 GCA_943372905.1 Bacteroides fragilis
TAGTTGAATTAACCTTTATTACATGTGTAATGGATGAGTCAGTTGACTTTTCAATACTTACCACCGCCGTTAATTTTCCTTTTACCAGGTCTTTATTCAGTGCAGCAGTATCCGCATAGTTTACGATCCGTATCACCGGTGTAAGCTTCATGCCCTGGTAGAAATCGCTGGTCGTATCACTGCCCGGTGCCAGTGCCACCCGGTAACTCACCCCACCTCCGTTTCCAAAAGCGCCAAATATCAATACAAAGATGATCGGGAACAGGATGCTGAATATGATAGCACTCGGGTTTCCAAAAATGGCCTTAAAACTGGCCTTCGTAATGGCCCATAATGCCCTTGACTGACTATACGGTTTCTGCTGGGGTTTCATGTGGGGGCAAATGTATTTAATTACTCAAACAAAGCTGAAAATAAAGATATTTGGCGCTGAATGAATACTGCTTACTTACTCACAGGCGGCAATCTTGGCAACCGGGAAGAAAACCTTGCCACAGCATTAGCTTTGCTCAGCGAAACATGCGGCACCATCACAGCCGCATCCGCTTTATATGAAACTGCGGCCTGGGGCAATACAGATCAACCCGCTTTTTTAAACCAGGCCATTCAACTTCAAACCACACTGAATGCGAAACAACTCATCCGCCGGGTATTGAAAGCTGAAAAACATATGGGACGGGTGCGCAATGAAAAATATGGTCCCCGCATTATCGATATTGACATCCTGCTCTTTAATAATGAAAAACACAATTATCATTTTTTAAAACTTCCTCACCCCGAAATGCACAACCGCCGCTTTGTACTGGTACCCCTGGCAGAAATAGCTGCAGAGGCCATCCATCCGGTTTTTAAAAAGAATATCGCTCAATTGCTGGAAGAATGCCCGGATGAATTAACAGTGATAAAGGTTTCCTGATTTTTTCCACAATCTTTTACCAATAAATTTTAACCCACTTCATTTAGGTTATTTTGCGACTTATAATGATGAACCACCGTTCACCACTGACCATTCACCAAAGTGAAGTATAATTTCATCACCATAGAAGGAAATATCGGGGCAGGCAAAACCACCCTCGCTCATCTGCTGAGCAAGCACTACAATGCCCGCCTGATATTAGAAGAGTTTGCTGACAACCCCTTCCTGCCCAAGTTCTATGAAAACCCCGGGCAGTACGCCTTCCCCCTGGAATTGTTCTTCATGGCCGAACGATTCAAGCAGCAGAAAGAATTGCTGCAGCAGAAAGACATGTTCCAGAGCCTCACCATTTCTGATTACCTGTTCACCAAATGTTTGTTGTTTGCCAAGGTCACCCTGCCCGATGATGAGTTCCGCCTCTACCAACGGTTATTTGAAATAATCAACCAGCAATTAGTACAGCCAGACCTGTTGATCTATTTACATGCTCCGGTAAACAAACTGCAGGCCAACATAAAAAAACGTAACCGCTCCTACGAACAAAATATTCCTGATGATTACTTATTCAATATCCAGGAAACATATACCCACTACATCAAACAGCATAACATAAAGACATTATTTGTGGATGCCAGTAATGCTGATTTTCTCGGCAATGAAAAACACCTGCAGATACTCTTTGAAGCGCTGGATAAAGACTATGATGACGGGCAGCACTATCTCACCCTGCCGTAAAAGCCAATGCACACAGCGTTTTTTTTCCTTCGCAGTATAAAGAATCCGTGTTCATCCATCCCACCTGTGTCATCCGTGTGCCTGTATTTCAAAAATCCCATTTACACTGCGCAGCAGTTATAAAGAATCCGTGTTCATCCATCCCACCCGTGTCATCTGTGTGCAAAATGTATTTTTAGTTCTAATTAGTATAAATACAAACTATAATCCCTGAACCACTCCCCTTTTACTTCATTACTCCTTTTGTATCTTCGCACTAATGTCGTCTTTATTCCAGGCACAAAGCCTTTCTCCCTTACAGCACCAGGAATTTCGCTTCTTCATCGCCGGACGTTTCTTCCTCATCATGGCGCTGCGGATGTTTGGCACAGTGGCGGCGTATAAATTGTTTCAGATCACCCAAAGCTCCTTTTCCATCGGATTGGCTGGACTGTCAGAATTCATCCCTGTTTTTTTACTCGCCTTATACGCCGGGCATGTGATCGATAAGTCAGACAAGCGGACATTACTGCTAAAAGGCATATGCACCTACGGCATTTGTGTTGTCGCCATTGTTATCATTACCTCACCCTGGTTCGAAAGCAAAGTGCACACCCGTTCTCCTGAATTATTTTTCTACGGCGTTATCTTTTGTACCGGTGCAGTGCGGGCTTTTGCCGGGCCCACCACCAATGCCATTATATCGCAGTTAGTGCCCAGGGATATTTTACACTATGCTGCCAATATCAGTTCCTCTGCCTGGCTCGCAGCCTCCATCACCGGTCATGCCTCAGCCGGGTTTTTCATCGCCTGGTTTGGAGTACATACCACTTTTTATATTATCCTCGGTTATGTACTCGTATCCGCCATACTCGTTTCTTTTATCAAAAAGAAACCCGTGGTAAATCCTAACAAAGATGTCAAAGCATGGGAACGTGTAAATGAAGGGTTGCGTTTTGTAGTGAACAATAAAATAATGCTCGGCGCTATTTCACTGGATCTCTTTGCAGTACTTTTTGGCGGCGCAGTAGCGCTGATACCAGAGTTTGCCGAAAAGATACTTGCCGTAGGGCCCATCGGCTTTGGCTGGCTCAATGCATCAATGGATATTGGCTCCGTGATCATGATCGTGGCATTGACCATCAAACCCATGAAAAAGAAACAGGGGTATAAATTAATGTATGCCATTGCCGGCTTTGGTCTTTGCATCATTGTCTTTGGCATATCCAAATGGTACTGGCTCTCCTTCCTCGCATTGCTCATCGCCGGTATGCTCGATGGTATCAGTGTCATTGTGCGGGGCACCATCCTCCAACTCACTACTCCCGACGATAAACGGGGGCGGGTCTCATCAGTCAATTCCATGTTCATCAATTCCTCCAATGAACTCGGCCAGTTTGAAAGCGGCTTCATGGCCCGTGCCATGGGTACCGTGCCCTCCGTCATCTTCGGCGGCTGTATGACGCTGATCGTCGTCATCATTACCTGGTTCAAAGCACCGGGCCTGCGGAAGTTTCAGTATTAACCCCACTCCCTGCTGCCCACAAAAAACTTGTAACTTCAAACAAACAAAAGACACCCCAAACTATAAACACCAATAAACCCATAAACTAATTAACTAATAAACTTTTCCTCCATGCACCGCCGCTCCTTCATCCAAAACACCGCCCTCACAGTTGGCGCTTTAACCCTCGCCAATCAGAAACTGTTATCACTTCTCTTTGAAGATCCCTGGAAGATAACCATGCTGACCAAAAACCTTGGCATCTTTACCGAGAGAGGTGGCACCATCGCTTTTTATCTCGGCAAAAAAGGTATTGTAGTAGTTGACTCACAATTTCCCGATCAAAGCAAACACCTGGTAGATGAACTGAAAAAAAGAAGCGAAAACCCCTTTACCCTGCTCATCAATACCCATCATCATGGTGATCACAGCGGTGGTAATATCACTTTCAAAGGAATCGTACAGCATGTGCTGGCACATGAGAACTCAAAAAAGAACCAGGAAAACTCAGCCAAACAAAATAAAAATGAAGACAAACAACTGTATCCCGATCAAACCTATACCAACATTTGGTGCCACAAAGAAGGCAAAGAAAATATCTGCCTTTACCACTTTGGCGCTGCACATACCAATGGCGACAGCTTTATTCATTTTGAACATGCCAATATCGTTCACTGCGGCGATCTCGTTTTCAACCGCCGTCACCCGTATGTAGACCGCACCGCTGGTGCCAGCATTAAAAGCTGGATAGAAGTGCTCGATAAAGGACTGGCAAAATTTGATAACAAGACCCGGTTCGTGTACGGGCATGCCGCCACCGGCTATGAAGTAACCGGCACCAGCGATGATGTAAAAGCCTTCCGTGACTATCTTGGCAATGTGCTCAAATTTACCGAAGCAGAAATAAAGGCCGGCAAAACCAAAGAAGAGTTCTTAAAAGCCACACTTATCCCCGGTGGTGAAGAATGGAAAACCGATGGCATTCAACGGCCGCTGGGTGCCGCCTGGGATGAACTCACAACAAAATAAAGGAGTTATCTTTTTTTTAAATAACAA
>CALSAT010000384.1:0-4169 GCA_943372905.1 Bacteroides fragilis
TAAGCAATGGTAAACTGCTGCAAACAGCCGGTATGTTTTATATTAATGGGTATGAGAACGGGCAGCCGCTGCTTTTACAAAAAGAGATCGCTGTAAGTGTGCCTGCCAGGAATATAAATCCAGCTATGCAATTATTCGAGGGAGTACAGGATTCTAATGGTATAGTGAACTGGGTAAACCCCCGGCCGGTGGAAAAGAAACTAAGAACAGTTGATATTACCACACTGGATTTTTATCCGGCAGATTATATCCCCACGTTGAAAGCACTCCAAAAGAATTACCGGGATAAAAGATACACGGACAGTTTGTATTATTCTTTTAGCGGTTATCATACTTTTATCAAAAAGGATACTGCTAAAGTACAAGAAGCAATTCGTGAAGAAGAAACTCTACCACCTGGTAACGGTCCCTATACCCCCAACATGAATTATGTAGATGGCCTGGAGCAGCATATTGATACACTGATCGAAGTGGCAAAGGACTCTGCCAGTTATGATCATGGATATTATGAGATAGATCCTGCCCGTATAAAAGCCATCTGGAATAAAAAATTCAACAATACGATACTTGCCACCAAAGAGTTTGAAGAGCGGCTCCGTTTTCTCCATACACTTTGCGATCCACGATACTTGAAATTTTATATCCAGGGGTTGAATAAACCGATGTACGAGATTGATCAGCTTTGCGCTAACAACAGCAGCGGTAAGATAAAAGATAAGTTCCTTGAATTTGCGGCCCGTAAAGATGGGAGGGTCATTATTGCCGAAGGGATACAGGAAAAACTGAACACTTATTTTCAGCAAAAAACCAGGGCCTGGCAGGAAGCTGCTGCCGCTACCCGTGCAAAATACCAGGCCGAACTGGACCGCTTGGATAATATGGCAGATGTAAAAAGAAGGGAGGAAGCGATAAAAGAATTTGCCAGGGAGGACAACAACTTCCGGGAAGAGTTTTGCAGTAATCTTGCCGCTTCCTATAAACAGATAGGCGTGCAGCGCATTTGCAATGATACTATACCGGCGCAATTCTATAATATTACTATCAGCACCACCGGCTGGAAGAACCTGGATGTGTATGTGTTTGAAGCCACCCGTGACCGGCAAAGCATGAGCTATACCGATCCGGCAACAGGCAAGACAGCCACACTTACTTACAGCGACATAACAATTGCAGTGGAAGAAGCAGCACAGTTTGATAAAGTGCTGGTGTATTTGATTCCTGACAGTCTCAGCAGTTTTCAGCGGATGAAACAACAGGGGAGTGTATTTACTGAGAAACTCAATTCACTTTTCCGGTATGATGCAATAGCGCTGGCGTATAAAGGAACGGAAGCGTATTACTACCGGCAGCAGTCATTGCAAGCCACGTCATACACATTTACTTTATCGGGGGTAAGCCCGAAAGGATTAGCCGCAGTACTAAAAATGTATTCTATCAACCGTGGCACTGAACTGAAGACCGAGTTTGCCTACCAGTTATTTGAACAACAGGAGATCATCCGGCAGGTGCAGGTGAGAAAAGACCAGGCCTTCCGGGAGCAGGTGGCAGCCGCTATTTTTAAGTGTTTGGAAGGTGACAGGCAAGCGGTATATGATGCGATGAAGCAGCCCCAGGCGAAGTAAATAATGAAAACAGGGATGCTAATACTATTCCGTTATAGGAATCGTACTTCTGTACGGCGGTTCAGTTGTCTTCCTTCCGCCGTTGAGTTATCTGCGATAGGTTGTGTGGCACCATATCCTTTAGCCGTAAGGCGCACCGCTTTGATGCCTTTGCTTGCCAAGTAGCTCCGGATAGTATTGGCCCTGTCTTGTGAAAGTTTCAGATTATGTGCATCGCTTCCAACATTATCCGTATGACCGGCAATTTCTATTTTAATATCATCATGCCGTTGCAGGTAATCCAGTAGTTCTGCCAGTTCAGTGTAGGAATCTGGACGCAGGCTGGCCTTGTCGGTATCGAAATGTACATTGTTCAGCCGGTAACTGCGGGCGGGTTCAAATTTAATATTCACCCAAAAAGGTTCAGAGAAGAATTCGTCCTCACCCAATGATGGTACAGTAATGATGGCATACTTCGTTGTATCAGAAATGCTTTTCACACTTACGTTGTAAGTATCGCCCGGAGGTATTAATTGTTTTATTTTTCCTGCCGCATCAGACGTTCCGGATAGTATACGGCCTGTTGTCAGTCCACGAAATAATACCTGTTCTCCTTTTCGGGGTTGCCCTTTCATATTGGTAACCGTAACGTTTACCGTGGCCACTTTGGGAAATGAGTCGGTGAGGGGTTGCTGTTGCTGCGCCGATGCTCCGTTGTTCCAGGCAGTAAGGAAAAATATGGAGAGAATAATTATTCTGGTCATCCGTCAGTCTTGTTTCTACATCAACGGCAGCCGAAAAAGAATATTGCATCCGCCAACCGGGAATCTGGCCTCCCGGTATTTATCCCTCACTTATAAGCTAACCGGGGGCAGTTATAAAAATCTTCTTTATGAGCTTTCAGATTCAAATACTTTCACATTGTCACAGTGGCCGCTTTATCATTTTCATTCATATAATAATCTTTTAGATGATAACTTCTTCCACTTCTAGTGGATTGGTTTGTTTGGCAATCCCCGGTTTTCTACCCGGGGATTTTTTATCTCAGTTTCAGGCGGCAGAGCCCACTCCAAATACCCAAAGGACGGTATGGACGACTGGGCAGATATGTGCTACATTCGGGGTATGAAAACAAACCTGATCACCACGATAGCGGTTGCTCTTTGCTGTATGACGACCGTCCGGGCACAAGATGCCACCACGCTTTACAACGAGGGGGTAAAGCTGAAAGAAGAAAAAAATGTGAGAGAGGCCCTGGCTAAGTTTAAACAGGCGGCTTCTTTAAAGCCTGATTACTATGCTGCCTTTTACGAGAGCGGCTGGTGCCTGAATGACATGAAAGATTACCGGGAGGCCATCAACAATCTGCGTAAAGCAAGGGTAGGGTGGTCCACAGTACCTAAAGTCCATTTTGAATTGGGTTATGCATTTGAAGAACTGGAGAAACTTGATTCTGCTATCTACTCTTATGACCGGTGCCTGGCATTAAAATCCGATTATTCCCTTGCCCACAAGCAACTGGGGTATATCGCTTATACTAAAGAAGACTATACGGCAGCGCTTGATCATTTTTCCAGGTATGAAGAGGTTGCCAAAACGGAAATAAAGGACTACCTGTACTGGTACAGAAAAGGATTTATTCATAACGCTATAAAAAAATATGGAGATGCGAAAACATACCTGCTGAAATCAAAGGGGTATAAGGCAGACTATACTAATACCTACCTGGAGCTGGGCTTTGCCAGTTCCCGCCTGAAAGAAAATGATCAGGCTATCAGCTATTATAAACAGGCGATAGACCTGGAACCCAGGAATCATATCCCATACAATGGTATTGGGGAAGTTTACCGGGATAATATCAAGAACCGTGACGAAGCAATGGTGTGGTATCAGAAAGCGCTGGACGTAAAACCTGGTGAAAGAAAGGCCCATTTTGGAATGGGGTATTGTCTTAATTCAAATGGCATGTACAATGAAGCCATTACTCATTTGAAGGAAGCTATAAAAAGTGAAGCCACCTATACCGCTGCGTATGTGGAACTGGGGTATAGCTATTATAAAACGGACAAGTACACCGAGGCGCTTGAGAACCTGAACAAGGCCATTTCACTGAATGCCCAAAATGAGAATGCCCGGTATTATGCCACCCTGGTATATATCAAACAACGCAATAAAACCATGGCCCAAAAAATGGTGAATGAGTTAAAAGCGTTATCGTCCAAACAAGTGGCTGAACTACAGCCAAAAGTGGATGCCATGTGAGCCATTGATGACAGGAAATATTCTTTATCTTTAGGAACAGCCGATTAAATTGTATTAGCCATGAAACAAATACTTACTATTTGCCTTCTTTTTTCCAGTATGCTTCTTTTCGGGCAAACCAAAAAGATAGCTTACAAAAGCCATAGCGGCAGCACAGAGAATTTTTCATATGCAATAGAGAATGATCTCTTTGATATGGGTAATTCCAACTTTGGCCATGCACCGCAACGGGACGTTGTAACCGCCCAGTTAGACAGTGTTATTTATGTGTGTGATACGTTGTCTATTCTCGTTACCAGTGAATAC
>CALSAT010000385.1:0-4168 GCA_943372905.1 Bacteroides fragilis
ATATACAATTGCACTATTTCTTTTCCAGCTGTCTTTCCACTGTTGGTCACTGTCACTGTGGCAGTGATTTTATCCTTAAGGCCCGTACTGCTCAGCTCCATATTGTCGTACGAAAAATTAGTATAGGATAATCCGAAACCAAATTCGTAGGCGGTCTTTACATTAAATGAATTAAAATACCGGTAGCCCACATAGATACCCTCCTCATAGGTTACCTCTGCGGGTACAGCTTTCATACCCAGCATACCGGTGGTGGCTTTCTCGGGGACTTCAATGCCGGGGAAATTTTTACTGGAAGGCTCATCTTCATACTTAACCGGGAAAGTCGTAGCCAGTTTTCCCGAAGGATTCACTTTGCCGCTCAGTATGTCAGCCACCGCATTACCGGCTTCCTGCCCGCCCTGCCAGGCCAGCAGGATAGCATCGGCTTCATTTCTCCATGAAGCCACATCGATCACCCCACCTGCATTAATGATAACGATCACTTTTTTCCCGTTGGTATGGTACGCAGCAGCCACACTGGTGATCAACGTTTTTTCGGCATCAGACAAATAAAAATCGTTGTCCTTTTGCCTGTCCCGAAACTCACCTGCATTCCTTCCAATGGTGATCAGTGCCACATCAGTTTCTTCGGCCTTCTTCACCAGCATTTTTTTGTAAGCATCAAATTCCGGGGCAGTGGGAGTAGGGTTCATTATTTCCTGCATAAATCCTTTCTTGGGATGGTTTGTATTGTACTCGTCGAGGTAAGTAGTGTAAGCTGTTTTTATTTGTTCGTCTAATGTAAAACCGGCATTGGTAAGGCCCTGCACCAGAGAAATAGTGTAGGCTTCATTCACATCGCCACTGCCGGTGCCACCGGCAATAAAGCTGTACGAAGTATTCCCAAATGCTGCCACTTTAATTGTTTTCTTCAATGGCAATGCATCATTATTTTTTAATAGTACCATCCCCTCAGCTGCTGCGGTACGCACCAATTTAGCATGTTGGGCCAGGTCAGGTTTGTTGCTAAATGCATATTTTTTGTAGGCCTGTGAATTAAGTACATAGTCCGTTATCCGGGCTGCGTTTTCATCCAGTATTTTAATATCCAGCGTGCCGTCAGTTACCGCATCCTGGATAGTTTTCTTTTGCGCAGCAGTACCCGGCATCAGCAGATCGTTACCGGCTTTCATTTGTGCCACGGCATCTTTACCACCAAACCAGTCCGTCATCACCAATCCTTTAAAACCCCATTCTTTTCTCAGGATGGTGGTCAGCAGGTCGTAGTCTTCTGATGTATATTTTCCGTTGATATAATTATAGGAGCTCATTACTGTCCAGGGTTGTGATTCCTTCACTGCTATCTGGAATCCTTTCAGATAGATCTCCCGCAAGGCCCTTTCACTAAGAATCACATTTACCGTATTGCGGTTTGTTTCCTGGTTATTGACAGCATAATGTTTTATAGAAGTTCCTACACCATTCGATTCAATTCCGTTGACCAGTGCAGCAGCCATTTTACCGGATATAAGCGGGTCTTCAGAGTAGTATTCGAAATTTCGTCCACCCAATGAGTTACGGTGAATATTAAGGGCTGGCCCCAATATCACATCCACACCATATTCCTTCACCTCGTTACCCATTGCGGCTCCTATCTCTTCCGCCAGTTTGATGTCCCAGGAGGAGGCGATGAGCGTAGCTACGGGCCATGCAGTAGCATAATAGGTTTTTTTATCATCCTTTCGGGCTGGCTCAATGCGAAGACCAGCTGGCCCATCAGCCACCACCGTATTTGGAATGCCAAGACGGGGAATGCTGTAAGTGGTGCCGGCTGCTCCGGGTACTTTGTCCATGGTTTGCCCCACCACTGGTGCACCGGTGTTCATACCGGGGAGGTTCATACCCATCCCCACCACGAGGTTTACTTTTTCTTCCAGTGTCATTTTAGACACCAGGTCTTTTGCTTTGGTGGATTGGGAAAAGGTAACAGCTGGAACAAATAACAGGGCGAGAATGAAAGGAAGGAATTTCATATTACAATCGTTTAGACATCAAAGGTCATTACGATAGCAACAGCTTGGTTTGATAAATGTCAAATAATATTATTTCCCGGACCTGATACGGCTGAGTGTTTCAAGGGTGACTCCCAGGAAAGAGGCAATATAAGACAAGGGTACCCGCTGAATGATCTGTGGTGAAGTTTGAAGCAATCTTTCGTAGCGCTGGTGAGCTGTCTCAAACTGTATTGAATCCATTCGTATTTGTGAAAGAATAAGGGAGGCTGTTACCATCCTGCGGAGCAATCTTTCTACTTCGTGATACTCATCGGCAAGTTTCATCAGATCATTATAATGTATGCCATATATCTCAGAAGGTTCCAGGGCCTGAATGATCAGGTGGCTTGGCTGCCGTTGAAAAAAACTGGTAATGGACAGGAAAAACTGATTGTCCATGGCCAGCCATTCGGTGATCTCCTTATTGTTCTTATAGTAATAGATCCTGGTGACTCCCTTTTTAATAAAGTAGATATAATCAGATACGGTGTGTTCTCTCAGCAGCACCTGGTCTTTGGCAAACGACCAATGCTTCCAGGCCTCCAGAAAAGGGCCAGCACTTTGCGTTGATAAGGGCGAAATATTTTCTATGGCTTTTTGTAATGTGACCACAAGAGAAAATTAGTAAAAGAATTACGTAAAAGAGTTTATTTTGTTGACATAAATTTTTTTAAGCATGATTACGGTACCACCTTCTTTGCAGACTGGAGATACGATCGGGTTGGTTTGCCCGGCCGGATATATGGCTGCGGAAAAGGTACAGGCCTGTATAGCTGCTCTGCAGGAATGGGGCTACAAGGTAAAAGTGGGCCGTACTGTAGGTGGTAATTCCTCCACTTATTTTTCCGGCACTGATGAGGAGCGGCTGAATGACCTGCAACAGATGCTGGACGATGATGAAGTACAGGCGGTGCTTTGTGCCCGCGGCGGGTACGGCACCGGACGAATTATTGAGCAACTTAAGTTCAAAAAATTCAGGAAGCACCCCAAATGGATCATCGGCTACAGCGATATCACCGTATTACATTCTCACCTGTATGCTAATTATGGCATTGCATCACTCCACGCACCCATGGCCGGGGCTTTTAATGAGGAAGGATATAAAAACGAATATGTGCTTTCCCTAAAAGAGGCTTTGCAGGGGAAAAAAGCAAGATATGAAACAGCCGGGCACTCATTTAACAGGGAAGGTGAAGCATCTGGTGAACTGGTGGGAGGTAATCTTGCATTGCTGGCCCATATTACCGGCACCAGTTCTGAATGTAAAACCAAGGGGAGGATTTTATTTATTGAAGATGTGGGTGAGCAACTGTATAATATTGACCGGATGATGCACCAGTTAAAGCGGAGCGGTAAACTGGATAAACTGGCAGGGCTGATATTGGGTGGATTTACAGATATAAAAGATACGGAAAGACCTTTCGGTAAATCAATATTTGAACTGCTGCAGGATATTGTAAAAGAGTATGATTACCCGGTATGCTATGATTTTCCGGTGAGCCATTCCGACAGGAACTATGCGCTGAAAGTAGGAGTGCAATACCGGCTGAAGGTAACCCCGGCAAAAGTGGTACTGGAAGAATAACTTAATAGTTGGAATACATGATGAAGCGGCCCGACTTATTGATCTTGTATTGCGTTACATCGGCCAGGGAAGCAGTGCTGGTGACGATTTTTGAATCCTGTACAATACTGAGCCCTTTATGCAACCAGGAAGATGTGTAATAGCTTGATTTTTTCTTTGTACCTGTCACCGCTGCTTTGAAAGCAGAGATATAGCTGCCGTCTTTTTTGGTGGTTACCAGGTGTACTATTTGCAGCACGGTACTGTCTTCTTTCTTTTTGTCTTCTACAAGTACATGCAGGTCGAAATGATCGTTGGTGGTTATTTTACCTGCGAGGTAAAAATCCCGGTTTTTCATCTTTACGCTTTGTGAGCCGGACAAGGCAGGTAAAAACCATTTCTTTACAGTTAATGTATCTAAGGTTTTCATATCACTACCCAGGTTGGTGATCAGCAGGCTGTCCTCAAAAGTGATTTCCGTATTTTTTTCCAGTATTTGCGAGTAGGAAAGTGCCTCCTGCGCCTGCAGGCTTAAAGAGTAAATAAACAGGAATAAGGTAGTAATCTT
>CALSAT010000386.1:0-4155 GCA_943372905.1 Bacteroides fragilis
TCATTCTTAAATTCATGACGAAATATGGCATAGGCTGCTCCGTGCCAGAGAGTATGGTTGCCTCTGTCGTTGGATGTTATCTGCTTGCGATGCATTTGTATGCCAGTTGTATAGCTATGGTCCTTGTTAAACGAAGAAGTATAATACAACTGTGAAGTAAACAGGTTAGTTTTATTATCATTTGGAATGGAAGTCGGCCTGAACCAATACTGGTCTCTTAGTTTCTTGTAGGCGGCATCAAAATTTAAAACGCCTTTTCCTGTTTTTTTATTGAGATTAAATTGATTCCACCAGGAGTTTACTGTTTCATTTGCAGTATCGCTGGCAAAAGTTGTATAGAAATTTTGGGCATTAAATTTTCTAAAATCAGCGGCAGTTCGAAAACTGATGGTCAAATCGTTTTTGAATTTCCTGGAGAAAGCAATATTGGCAGTTGTAAGATGAAAGAAACCATTTGTTCCTCTTAATGACTGACCTTCTGTATTATTAGAAGTTACCCCACCAGAAACAGTTGATTTATTTTTAGCCCATCTGAAATAAGCTTCTGCATTGAGCAAGTTGTACTCTCCGGCTACTATCCGTCCTTTAACAGTATTCCTGGAATTTGTTTTAGTTGAATTGAAAGTTTTAGTGATTATATGCACCACTCCACCCACCGCTTCTGAACCATAAATAGCAGAAGCAGCGCCTTTTAATATTTCAATACGTTCAATCTCGGAAGGATTAATAGGAATATAACCGCTAAAATGGCCTGTCAGCGGGTCATTCAATTTCACCCCATCAATAATTATTAATACCTGTTGAAAGGTACCACCCCGGATCGTAATATCGCTTTGAGAACCCTGTGGACCTCTTTGCTGTACTTCAATGCCTGGCAGATAACGCAGTAGGTCGTCAACAGAATAAACAGGCAACTGTCCAAAAACTTCTCCTTTAATACTAATAATATTTCTGCCGGTTTCTTTTTGCTGCTGAGCAAGCAAGCTGGCTGTAACTGTTACATTTTCTAATTCAACTTTTTCTTCTTGTGCCACAAGGCTAGTAGAAAAAAAAGTAATTAATGCCAATAAAAAAGGTCCTTTCATTTTTTTATTTGGCGGCAAATATAGCCAGAGAAAAGAGTAGTTGCTATGTATCTGTAGTTATGACAATCAGTTTACAATCTATCAGTATTGTTCATTGTCATTTGGGAACTCATTTGTTTTCACATCACTGATATATTGCTGAACGGCTTTGGTAGCCTGCTCATGAATGTTGAGGTATTGCCGGAGAAACCGGGGTTTGAATTCGGTATTGATGCCAAGCATGTCATGCATTACTAATACCTGTCCGTCGCAATCGCCACCGGCACCTATGCCAATAGTGGGGATGCTGAGACTTTCAGAGACTTCTTTAGCGAGTGCAGCAGGGATTTTTTCTAACACAATTGCAAAGCATCCGGCCTCTTCCAGCAGTTTAGCATCTTTTCGAAGTTTATTGGCTTCTTCTTCTTCCTTTGCCCGCACGGTATAAGTGCCAAATTTATAGATGGACTGAGGTGTTAATCCCAAATGCCCCATGACTGGTATGCCTGCTGAAACAATTTTCTTGATACTGTCCAGCACCTCTTCACCACCTTCCAGCTTGATGGAGTGTCCCCCGCTTTCTTTCATGATGCGGATGGCGGATGCTAAAGCGATGTCAGAATTGGACTGGTAAGAACCAAATGGCATATCCACCACTACCAGGCAGCGGTCTATGCCGCGGATAACGGAAGAGGCATGATAGATCATTTGGTCCAGGGTGATCGGCAGCGTGGTCTCATGCCCGGCCATAACATTCGATGCTGAATCGCCCACTAATATTACATCAATACCTGCGGCATCAATAATGCGGGCGAAAGAAAAATCATATGCAGTGAGCATGGTGATCTTTTCACCTGCTTCTTTCATTTTGTGCAGGGTGTTGGTGGTAACTTTCTTAACTTCTTTGTGAGTGCTCATGTAATAAATTTAGGAATTTCCCAAGTCCATTTTTCAATTATATCTCCATCTCTTTCAGCCGTACCTCTTCATATAAAGTATGTATCAACCCATCTGCTAAACCGATCTTGGGAACAAATATTTCTTCAGCATCCGCCCAGCGCATTACATTGATATAAATGAGCAGTGCCGGTACGATCACATCTGCCCGGTCTTCCCGGAGTTTATGCAGACTGATCCGCTGTGGGAGGGACAGGTTGCTGAATTCTTTGTAATAATCCCGCAGCAATTCCAGGGTCAGCGGTTTCCCCTCTTTTCTTTTAGAAATGGAAAATATCTTGTTGATGTTGCCACCCGACCCGATGGCAGTTACATGATGGTATCCTTTTGTTTTGGTCCGGATGAATTCTTTGAGTTCATCCCAAGTGGCTTCATCCACCTGGTTCTTCAGGAGCCGGATGGTGCCAATATTGAATGATTTCTTGAAGACCAGTTTGCCATCGCTGAAAAAAGTAAGTTCAGTACTTCCACCGCCTACATCTATGTACAGGTAGGACTCTTCGGTGGTCATATTCTCTGCTACATGGTTCTCATAAATAAATGAAGCTTCCTGGTCGCCACTAATAATTTCGATAGTGATACCGGTTTCTGCTTTTACTTTTTTAATAATGTCGGCAGCATTAGCTGCATCCCGCATGGCGGAGGTGGCGCAGGCTTTCAGGTGTTTTACCTCATATACATCAAGCAGCAGCTTATATGACTTAATGGTTTTGATGATCTTCTCTACTTTCCCTGCTGAAATCTCGCCTTTGTCAAATACATCAAAGCCCAGCCGGAGTGGCACCCGCACGAGGGCGGTCTTAATAAATTCGGGAACATCCCGAAGGCCGGGGACAACATCACTTATTAATAATCTTGCGGCGTTACTGCCAATATCAATTGCTGCCAGTCTCACGTTGTGTCTGTGTTTTTTTGTACAGGTAGTTATAAGTTTCTACCTGTGATCGGATTTTCTTTTTAGTTGTTCTCACATATTCGTTGCTCAGCTCATTATCCAGCCATCTTGCTTTTACATTGTCTTCCAGTTGAATTTGCAATATGTCTTTTAATTCCTGCGCCAATTCCTCATGCCAGATGGGACAAGTGGCTTCCACCCGGTGTTCCAGATTTCTTACCATCCAGTCGGCCGAAGATATATAAACTTTTTCTTTGCCTCTGTTGTGAAATACCCACACCCGTGCATGTTCTAAATATTCATCCACAATGCTGATGGCACGAACAGGTTTTTCAAACTTTTTGTTTTCAGACAGCATGCAAAAGATACCGCGGATGATCAGATTGATCTGGACTCCGACCCGGGCAGCATCATAGAGTTTCATGATCATTTCATCATCTGAAAGGGAGTTCATTTTTAAAGTAATAGCAGCCGGTTTTTTCTTTCTGGCCTGTTTTATTTCCTCATCTATCAGCCGTATCATTTCTTTTTTTACAAATAAAGGGCTTGGGATAATGGTCTTGCAATCCCGCAGGAAATTCATCCCGGTTTTGGGTTGTTCCAGGAAGTTGAATATGCGGTTCACATCAGCCATTATTTTTTGATTGGCCGTAAGCAGGCAATGGTCAGCATATACTTTGGCAGTTCTTTCATTCAGGTTACCGGTGCTTACAAAGCCGTACATCAGAAAATTGTTGTCCTTTGTTCTCTTTTTTATCATGCATATTTTGGAATGTACCTTCATGTTAGGTATTTCTATCAGTACTTTGGCACCTTCTTCTTCCAGTCTCTCTTTCCATTCCAGGTTAGCTTCTTCTTCAAATCTTGCCCGCAGTTCCAGCATTACGATCACTTCTTTTCCATTGCGGACGGCATTGATCAGCGCATTAATGATCTTGGATTGAGTGGCCAGCCGGTAGCAGGTTATTTTTATCGTGGTCACATCAGGGTCAAAGGCAGCTTCCCTTATCAGGTCAATTAATGGAAGAAAGGAATGATAGGGGAAATGCAGCATCACATCTTTTTCCAGTATCACATCGGTGACCCGGCGTACTGTGAGCAGTGGGTGATCGAAAGGTTTTTTGCGCAGTTTCTTTTCTTTAAATACCTGGTCGGGGAAATCCATAAAATGACGGAAATTATGAATACGGCCACCGGGGATCAGGTTATCTCTTTTTGAAAGATTCAACCGCCTGATAA
>CALSAT010000387.1:0-4155 GCA_943372905.1 Bacteroides fragilis
AAAACGGCCGTTTATATACGGGATACTGAATCGGCCGGGAACTTTCTCTTTTCTGGGCAATAACAGTACTCCACCACATACCAGCACAAAGGCAAATAAAGTGGCTATACTGGTAAAATCCAGTACAAATGTTTTATCGGTAAATAATATAGGTACACCGACTACAAAACCAGTAACAATAGTAGCAAACGAAGGCGTTTTGAATTTGGGATGTATTTTTTGAAAAGCTGGTGGCATCAACCCATCGCGGCTCATACTCATCCACATTCTTGGCTGCCCCATCTGAAATACTAATAAAACACTTGTCATCGCCACCACCGCACATACAGATACCAGTAGTTGCATCCATCCTATATTCAGGTTTTGCTTTTCAAAAATAAAAGCAAGCGGATCTCCCACTCCATCAAATTTTCGGAAGTTTACAGCCCCTGTTAATACCAGCGTTAGCAGAATATACACTACAGTACAGATTACCAGTGATAAAATCATCCCCCTGGGCAGGTCACGTTGTGGATTTTTACTTTCCTCTGCCAGCACACTTACGGCATCAAATCCGATGTATGCAAAGAAAACACCGCTTACTGCCATCATCACACCGCCAAACCCGTTTGGCATAAACGATTTTATCCCTTCATCATTCGGGGGAGTCCAGTTAAACGTTAGCCCGTTTGAAAAAACCAAGGCACCGCCCACAATAATAATAAGTGCTACAATGGCTAATTTCAGGATCACCATGGCATTACTGAAGTTCCTGCTTTCCTTTATCCCGCGGTAAACGAGATAGGTAATAAGCAAATTGATAATTAACGCAGGCAGATCAAAGATAACCCGCATACTGCCTAGCATAGGTGCTTTGTTCCAGGCATTCAGCAGTTCATTGTTAGTACTCCCTTCCAGTACCGCCTTATGTGCTTCTCGGTAGCTGCAACTGAGATACTCAGGCACATGAATATTAATTCTTTCGAGAAAAGAGGTGAAATAATCGCTCCAGCTAAAAGCCACATAGATATTACCAATTGAATATTCCATGATTAAGGCCCATCCGATGATCCAGGCAAATAGTTCACCAAAACTGGCGTATGCATAGGTGTAGGCACTTCCTGCTACCGGTATCCGGCTGGCAAATTCGGAATAGCAGAAAGCAGTGAAGGCACAGGCAATACCTGTGATAATGAACAAAACTACCACTCCCGGTCCCCCACTGAATACCGCCCCGCCTAAGCTGCTAAAGCTGCCTGCTCCAATAATGGCGGCGATTCCAAAAAAAGTAAGGTCTCTTACAGTTAAAACTCTTTTTAATCCATGGCTATGAATATCATCCCCCGGCAGATCGACATCCTTAACGATTTTATCAATTGGTTTGCGCCGAAAGAGTTGATTGGCCATGTCAGTTGGTTTTGATGCATGGAAAATAGGAAAAAATTGATTAACAGGCGGTTCGGCCATCATTTTTCTGCTTTTCCACTACAAATTGACAAAAATCAGCCCGTCGGCTAATGACGGTCAATCCATTTTTTTGATGCCCCGAACATATTTGCAGCATAAACTATTACTATGCAAACAACCTTACAACATCAGGCCAGAGCCTCAGTCAATCAATCAGCCACAACGCATCCCTCGCTGTGGAGCCGCTTTATAAAATGGGCTGACGGACAAGAAAACAGCCGTATCTTCTGGACAGCCATTGCAATTGCCGGTCACGGCTGTGTATTTACCATCATTACAATGGCAGCCATTTTATTTACCGGCAATAATTTCATTTTCTGGCCTTTTGCCATTGCTGCCATGTCGGCATGTGTAGTTACGAACCTTGCAGCGATGCCGACAAAAGTCACCATTCCGGTATTCTTTTTCAGCCTGCTGGTGGATCTGGTTATCATTGTACTCTGTCTTACCCAAGGGTTTGATCTGGCAGGTACGTACAGATAAAAGAAAATTAATACTCTCTTCTTACGAGGAAATGAGCCAGCTCCATGAGCGGCTCTTTTCTTTTGGAGAGTACCGCTATATCTTCCAGGTGCACAAGTGCTTCATCGAGGAACCGGTTCTGCAATTGTACGGCCCATTCATCCACTTTACAATCACGGAAAATATTCTGTACCCGTTCTACTTTGTCGGCGGGGTTTCCAGCCAGCAATTTTCGCAGTTCCGCCTGCTGCGCTGCTGAGCCGACCTCAAATGCGTGCAGCAGTAAAAAAGTTTTTTTATTGGCCAGTATATCGCCGCCAACCTGTTTGCCAAATTTCTTTGGATCGCCAAAAGCATCCAGGTAATCATCCTGTACCTGGAAAGCAATACCCAGCTTTTTTCCAAATTCATACAATAAATGCTGGTTTCGTTCACCAGCTCCGCCCAGTATGGCTCCCGTTTGTAAACTGGCGGCAAGGGCTACGGATGTTTTCAATTCTATCATTTTAAGATAAGCATCCATACTTACCGTATCCATTTTTTCAAAATCCATATCCATCTGTTGTCCTTCGCATACTTCCTTCGCCGTTTTATTGAAAAGAAAGAGAATAGATTGGAGATAGCTGATATTTATTTTGTTCAGTTCTTCGTAGGCCGTCACCAGCATTACATCACCGGCGAGCAAAGCAGTACTTTCCCCGTATTTGGTATGTACCGTTTCCATCCCCCGGCGAAGCGGGGCCTTATCCATAATATCATCATGTATCAATGTGAAATTATGAAACAGCTCTATAGCCGTACCTACATGCCAGGCATCCTCTTTAATGTCTTCGAAGAGTTCATTACCCATCAGGCACAATACAGGACGGATCCGCTTGCCTCCCAGTTTTAAAAAGTATTCATTAGGATCATACAGGGATGCTGGTTCCGCCGGAAAATGACGTGTATCAAAGTGAAGGGCAAATTTTTGCGAAAGGAGTTGGAATGATTGCATACTGCAAATATATGTTGTCACACAGGCACAAAGATCACATACTATAACCTAAAGCATATGAATAAGCAGCCGGTTTTAAGCATAAGTAAAAAACTACCTTACACCTCAAAATTTACCACTACTTACTTATCAGGATATACTTATTCACTAGTTTATCACACAGCTCACACGAAGCCCCCTCCAGGGATTGGCGGCCGACCTCTATATTACCATAAGCAGCAGTCGCATCACCGGTAATTAGCTGGTACATGGCAAACTGCATCACCAGGTTGTATTGATCATCGCCCGTACGTATGTTCTTCGATGCCTTCTGCGCATAGGTGTCCACTGCGGGGTTAGCATCCAGGTAGCTGAGGTGCGATAGCAACCTTAATGTGTTAAAATGGTTAGGGTCGGTTTGCTGAGCTTTATTAACCCAGCTCTTGGCAGTCCTCATATCGCCAGCTATAAAATAATGTACCGCCATACGGTAATAATCATTCGGGTCTTTTTTACCCAGCGGCATCACGGCTATCTTTTTTTCCAGTGTCTTCCGTTCAGCAGCACTGTCTTTTGACAGGTAATGAATACTGATCATGGCATCATACACATCAGCCAGATTGAAGTATTCATTTCTCTTATCAGCTGGAAAAATCCGTATTGCTTCATTGAAACCAGTAATGGCTTTCACGTTTTGTTGCTGCATGAAGTAAACAAAAGCCAATGCCCGCTGCCTTGTAAATGGATTCAGAGAAGCCGCCACCTCTGCAGAAGAAAGTTTTTTCTCCAGATCTGCCAGCCTGTTTTTCTCGGCAGAGGTGTAGCCAAATACGGGATTGGGTTTATCCATGCCGGTAAAAAATAACAACTTTGCGGACATCGCAAAAATATCTGCCAGCATCCGCACATTCTGTAACTGCACATTGTCTTTGAAGCGGGTGGCATATTTATCAATACCTGAGAAATCAAAAAGGGTGTGGAAATCTGTACCTGCATATTGCTCTCTCACTTTATCATCACCTGCTTCTGCTGCACGTTGAAAAAAACTGCTGAGCAGGTCGCTGCTAAGCAGGAATACATACGGGATATGCGGATATGGGCCGGGCTTATCCAGCATACGGCCACAATAGGCACTGGCTTTCTTAAAATCCCTGTTATTAATAAGGACAAGAGGATAAAAAGCACTGGATATGGAATCGTCAGGGTTTATATGTATGGCCCGCTCCATATCTTCTATGGCATTTTCAAGGCCGAGATTCAGTTTCATTGTGCCG
>CALSAT010000388.1:0-4154 GCA_943372905.1 Bacteroides fragilis
TGGCAGGCGGCTGCTGTGGCCAGTATATGATTGGACCAGGCGCCGCCAAAAGTGATGATCTTTTTCCTGCCCAGCAGTTTAGCTTCTTCCAGGTAGTAACGAAGCTTGAAGATTTTATTACCTGAAATAAGAGGATGCACTTTATCCAGCCGAAGTACAGCAACAGTAATTTCTTTTTCATCAGCTACAGGGTAAGAAGGAACATCTATGGTGATATTTGCGAAGCTTATTTCCTGCATAATATTCGTAATGGCATGATGAATTTACTTTAATTTCGTCCCGCAATATTAAATTAGAATATGAAACCAACCCTGGTAATATTAGCAGCCGGCATGGCCTCCCGTTACGGAAGTATGAAGCAGGTACAGGGCTTTGGCCCCGGTGGCGAAACGATCATGGATTATTCCATCTTTGATGCTATGCGCTCTGGTTTCGGTAAAGTGGTGTTCATTATCCGAAAGGAATTTGCCGACAATTTCAAATCCATTTTTGAACCAAAGTTAAAAGGAAGAATTGAAACGGCTTATGTTTACCAGGAGCTGGATTCTTATACCAATGGGTTTTCTATTCCGGCAGAACGGGCCAAGCCTTGGGGCACTGCTCATGCGGTATTGTGTGCCAGGGAAGCCGTGGACGGGCCTTTTGCAGTGATCAATGCAGATGATTTTTATGGATACAATGCATTTAAAAATGCGGCGGCTTTTTTAAATATTGGATGCACGGACAAAAATTTTGCTATTATCGGATATGATTTGCCCGGCACTTTATCGGAGCATGGAACAGTAAACAGAGGTATTTGTACTCTGGACCATGATGGTAACCTGGCGGCTATTATTGAAAGGATCAATATTTCGAAAAAGGAAGGAAAGATAGTGGCGGAAGATGGGCTGCAGCCTGTTGAATTACCAGCTAATACGCAAGTCTCCATGAATTTCTGGTGTTTTGCCCCGCCTTTTTTTGAGCATACAGAAAAATTATTTGGGGAATTCCTTGCCGAAAGAGGTAATGAACCGAAGTCGGAATTTTTTATCCCAATGGTTGCCGATCAATTCATCAAAGTAGGCGGTACTATCCAGGTAATACCCACTTCCTCTTTTTGGTTTGGGGTAACCTATAAAGAGGATGCTCCTTTTGTTCAGCAAAGTTTAAATGCCCTGATCAAAGAAGGGGAGTATCCCAATCATTTGTGGGATTAATTCTGGTTGACTTTAACCTGTTTGCAATACTACTTGTTCCTGATCTAATAGTAATTGGATTGTTCAATACTCTTTTCTGAAAAATGGAAATCAGAACCTGAAAAACAGAAATGTTGATTGGGTTTGCAAAGGAGTCGCAGGCGAAGCATAGCATATGCGGATAGTCTATAGATGCTATATTGCACGCATCAGGATAGGCTTAAGGTCTGGTGAAGGTCCCGTGAAGGATTTATGAAAGGGCTGATTTGAGATGCGGAAGGGAGAAAAACGGGTTTGAGGGGACTGCTCTTGCGGAGCTGAGCTTTAACTATTCTGCCGGTATATGAGAAAAAGAAAAGCCACCTGCCTTTCGGCAAATAGCTTTGTTTTTTTATAGGGAGTTATTTTTTTAGTCGCCTTTCACCATAAATACATACTCCTGTATCTTTTTTACCTGCTGTTGTTTGTCCAATCCCCGTACAGAAGATTTGGAAGACAATTTCAGCGACTGGTAAACAGTGTCTTTCCTGAGGTTCTCGATGGCATCGAAGATGTATTTTGACTGAATGGCAAATGCAACACCTTCCGATTCTGTTTCTTTAGTGCTCAAGATACCTATCACTTCACCATTACGGTTGAATACGGGCCCGCCGCTGTTACCACGGTTGGCAGCAATACCCAGCTGGCAGCTAAGTGTATCGCCATTGAAACCGGTCCTGGCACTCAGGTAACCTTCGCTATAAACAATGTCATTGCGGGGATAGCCCAGTGTATAGATAGGTTCTGCCACCTCACTCGCTGTTTTGCTGATGCCGTATGGCAGGGAAGCTATTTGTTTAAAGCTTTTATCAGTGATCTTAAGAATCGCAATGTCTTTGGCATTATCGGTACTCAATACCACGGCTTCAAATTCTTCTCCTTTGCTATTAATAACAGCTATGTTCTTTGAGTTGCGGATGATATGGGCATTGGTAATAAGATAACCTTTACCATCAAGCAGAAAGCCAGTTCCGCCGGATTTATATTGCACGGTCGGTCTCTTGTCTTTTAGTTTGTCTGTAGCGATCTGATCTTTAAGATTTTTTATTTCTGCCTTTGCATTAATGTTATCCTTCTCTACCTGGTTCACTTTTCTGCCCAGTTCCTGAACATTGCTATTTTGTTTAGGAGCAACTGTCCAAACAAGGGCGCTGATTGTTAAAGCTGTGATACCGGCAATCGAAGCAGCAATAGTGGCCACTCTTTTATATCTTTTCCAGAGATATACCACTTTGGCTTTGCCAGTGAGTTTCATTGATTCGATCTTGCCCTGTTCAGTAAGGTTGGTGTGTATATCGTTCAGGGAGGATTTAAAGCTTTTGCGATCGCCAAATTGGTCCAGCTGCTGCAGAAAGAGGGTATGCTCCACCACCAACTGATCTATCTCCGTATTTGTTTGGCGGAGGTTTTCAAATTGCAATCGTTCTTCCGGGTTCATTTCACCGCGGATATAGCGTTCAACAGCATCTAAAATTTTAATATCATTCATCACCGTTCCCGTTTTTATAATGCGTAAAAAAAATCTTTTTCAACCTCATCAGGCATTTATACTTCTGGTTCTTGGCATTGTCAGCATTGGTATATCCAAAGCTGGCCGCAATTTCGTGCATATTCTTTTTTTGCAGGTAATAAGCTTCGATCAGACTTTTACAGGGTTCTCCCAGATGGCTGATCGCCTTGTCCATCATTTCAAATTCGGCGTCTTTCCGCTCATGGTCCTCCAGTTCATCCTCTACAGGCACTACCGGCTCCATGCTGTCGCCTGGCGCCGAAAACCGATTCTGCTGCTGCAGGCGTTTTAGCCAAAGTCGCCTGGAAACCGAGTAAATAAAGGTTTTTATCTGGCAATTCAGCTCAAAAGTGCCCGATCTGGCCTTTTCATAAAGAACTATCATCGCTTCCTGGAATATGTCCCTGGCATCATCTGCCGATCCGTTATTGTTGATTACCAGTGCCTGGATCACATTATAATTGTCCCGGTAAATGGCTTCTATGGCCTTTTTATCACTGCTGGCTAATCCTTCCAATAAAGCTTTTTCGTCTGTCTGGGGTTTCACATTCCTCTGTTTAATACAATATTTTAAAAATAGTAACCCTAAGCCACCTGAAAAAAAATATTAAAAGCGGGTTACCTTTCTTTATTCCGGGTATTAAGACTGAAATATTTCATAAAAACCCCAAAAAATCGCACAATGAAAAAGTTTTTTGCAATTGCATTCATCGCTACAGCTTTCGTAGCTTGTAACAACTCAGGTGACAAAAAGGCGTCAACTGATACCCCTGCAGTAAAGATCGACACTCCTGCAGTTAAGATCGACACTCCTGCAGTTAAAATTGACACTCCTGCAGTAAAGGTTGACACTCCTGCTGTAAAGATGTAATATCATTATAAGGCAAGCAAAGTCAAAGGCCGTTCCTTTCCGGGGCGGCTTTTACTTTTTAGCCTGCTTCTCCCTGCAAAATACATTCGGCTTTCCCCCTATTTAAGGCTACCTTTGCCGCTTCATTATCAAAAATTATAATCAGTGAACACATTTGCGGCCCTGGGCATTGAAGAAGGCCTACTCCATTCTATTACAGCATTAGGCTTTACCCAACCCACTCCCATACAAGAAAAAGCGATCCCCGTTCTGCTACAGGGAACAAAAGATTTTATCGGCCTGGCCCAAACCGGCACTGGTAAAACCGCTGCTTTTGGATTGCCCCTATTACAACTTATTAATAAAGAAGACCGGTTTCCCCAAGCACTCATCGTTTGTCCAACACGGGAGCTTTGCCTGCAAATAACCAGCGACCTGGAAAAATTCAAGAGCAAGAAGGTGGCGGTTTCAGTTACCGCCGTTTATGGAGGTACATCCATCAGTATGCAAATAAGGGACCTGAAAAAAGGCACCCATGTGGTGGTGGCCACTCCCGGCAGGCTGATAGACCTGATAGAGC
>CALSAT010000389.1:0-4149 GCA_943372905.1 Bacteroides fragilis
CTGCCGCCAGGGAGCCCTTTCCTTCAGACAGGTTTCGTTGCGCCCTTCCGCTTGGTGGAAGTTCAGGTAATGGTGCTGGAGATTACTATTTTAAGATAAGTTCGAAAACAGGCGATAACCGTTTCAACGGGTATGGTTACAGGGTTTACATGCAAACAAACACTGTTGGCTTTCAGGGTCTCCCGGCCCTTACGGAATCTGAACCTAATGGTGGTGGTGACTGCGGGCAGCCAAACAATACAGCTCAATTGGGCCGTGACATGAATGCTTTTGTAGAAACCACCACTGGATGTAATACGGATGAATTCAGACTAACCCTGACGGCAGGTGATTTTAATGCAGCCGGGGACACACTATTTATTTATCTCAATAATACAGGTGGGTATTCTGACCATCGAATTTATGGTGTGTACAGTGCACCCCGGGGACAGGATATTGTCTCAGATATCTTGTACCAGACCTATACAGACTATTCAGGTATGCCCAGCGGAAGGGGGCAAATGAATTTTGAGTTTTTTAAACCCAATACGGCTAATGCGGCAACCACATTTCTAAATGGCGATTGGGATGGTATGTATTTCTTTTATGACTATGACCAGTTTCAAAAGCGAACAAAAGATACACTGATTGAGTACACCAAATGGAACTGGTCGGAGCTTGGGGTGAGAGGTTTTCGTATGGACGCAGTAAAGCATTTTACACCTGAATTTGTCGGCGATCTGCTTGATAGTCTTCACCACTATGGTATGGACCCTTCCATGGTGGTGGGAGAATGGTACAGTACTAATGCGAGCGAACTGAATGGATGGATAACTAACGTAAAGAGCTTCATGAATGCTGCTACGCAAGCGGCTATTAACCCCAAAATATTTGATTTTACTCTTCGTGAAAATCTGAGGCAGGCCTGCGATAACGGAGGCTTTGATGCACGGAATATATTTAATGGCAGTCTTCGAGATGCTGCCGGTATGAGCGGCTTTAATGTAGTGACATTTGTGAACAATCATGATTTCAGAGATGCATCGGGTTTTGCTTCGCTGATCAGGAATAATCCCAATCTGGCGTATGCATACATACTTACCAATAACCAATTAGGTGTCCCAACTATTTTCTATCCCGATTACTATGGCTACCCGGCCCCGTCTGGCGGGTTGTATTCATACCATCCCACTACGTTACCCCCATACAATACGGAGATAGACAGGCTGCTGCAGGTACTTAAACTATATGTCAACGGATCGCCATCAGTAGATTATCTCAACCGTTTTGGCACGCCATATTCCAGCAATTTTATCCAGGGAACTTCAGATAAGGCACTTATTTATCAATTACAAGGCTTTGCTGGAAATGGCAACCGGGATGTAATAGTGGCCATTAATTTTGGGAATACTACCTTACGGGTAGACCATGGAATCAATACCCGGGGCGGATTAATAGCACCAGGTACCAGCTTTACAGACATACTTGGCCGTTCAGCTTTTCCATTCCAGGTAGTGAATGGAAGCAACCAGGTGTATATTGAGTTGCCAGCACATAGCTATTCAGTATGGGTGCAGGGCAGTTTAGTAGTACTGCCAGTCTCATTATCAGCTTTTACAGCACAACCGTTAGATAGGTCAGTGTTGTTGAACTGGGAAGTAGGAGAGAACGAGAATGTTCATTCTATCGAAGTTCAACGGGCAGACGATGGCGTTCACTTTGCTGCGATTACATCTTTACCCGCTAAACCAGGGTCCGGAACTGTTGATTACACTTATACAGACCGGTCGCCAAAACTCAATACGGGGCTTTTGTATCGCATTGTATTGCATAAAAAAGACGGACAGAAGGTTATATCAGAAATGAGACTTGCGAGGATAAACAGTGATGAAATAAAAGTCGTTGTGAATGGTAATCCTGTAAGGCACGATTTGAAATTCACCATCACCAGTATGGATGAAAAAGTTGTGGATGCAATTATTATCAATGCAGCAGGAGCCGAGGTACAGCGGAAAAGATTTTCTTTGTTACAGGGATCATCAAATCTATCACTGCCTTCATCTGTATTACCTGCTGGGAATTACCAGTTAGTAATAAGCGACGGCAACTTCAGAAAGACGGTTCCTTTCATCAGGCAATAGGATTAAGCGGAGTTAAATCAGCTATTTTTGTGAAAACATCAGCTTGAAGCAATTGATCGTAATTGGTGGGGGCGCATCAGGTTTTTTCTGTGCTGTAAATGCGGCCAGGATAAATCCGGGATTGAAAGTAATACTGGCAGAGAAATCTGGAAAACTTTTATCAAAAGTAAAAGTGAGCGGAGGCGGTCGCTGTAATGTTACCCACGCTTGTTTTGATATAGCGGAGATGAGCAAAAAATACCCCCGGGGTACCAATTTCGTCAAGAAAGCATTTTATCAATTTTTCACAACCGACACGATCAAATGGTTTGAAGAAAGAGGAGTAAAACTGAAAGAAGAATCAGATGGAAGAATGTTTCCTGTTACTAACTCATCCCAAACTATTATTGATTGCCTGCTAAATGAAGCAAGATTGTATGGCGTAGAGATACTGATGAATACCGAAGTGAGAAGGATAGTGAGAGAGGAGTCAGGCTTTACTATTCATTTCTCAAATCAGAAAACGCAATCGGCAGACTTTGTTTGTTTGGCTGGAGGTGGCTATCCAAAGCCCTTTATGTTTAACTGGCTGACTGAATTGGGACATACTATTGAAGAGCCTGTCCCTTCCTTATTCACCTTCAATATTCCCGGACATCCGATTCGGGAACTGATGGGAGTGAGTGTGGCTAATACAAGGATGAAGATAGCCGGAAGCAAACTGGAACAGGATGGGCCATTGCTGATCACTCACTGGGGATTGAGCGGCCCCGCAGTACTAAAATTAAGTGCCTGGGGTGCCCGGGAACTGGCCATTAAGAATTACACTTTTAAAATAGTAGTGAATTGGTTGCCGGACTACAATGAGCAACAACTGGCTGAAAGATTTCAAACCCTTCGGTTTGATATAGCCACGCAAAAAGTGGTGAATAAGAATCCATTTGGCTTGCCACACCGGTTGTGGGAGTTCTTACTGAGCAATTCCCAGATAAATACGGAACTGCGCTGGGCCGATCTGCCGTCAAAGGATGTTAACAAACTCGTCAAAAATTTATGCAATGGAGAATTTGAAGTGAAAGGTAAAACCACATTCAAAGAGGAATTTGTAACAGCGGGCGGTATTAAACTTAGTGAAATAGACCCTAACACGATGATGAGCAAAAAAGTACCTGGTTTATATTTTGCCGGCGAGGTAATGGATGTGGACGGTGTGACAGGGGGATTTAACTTTCAGCATGCCTGGACAAGTGGGTTTATTGCAGGGAAAACAATAGCACAGTTATAAATTCTATCCATCATGCCAGCTATCTCCACTGCCCTGAAGATAATATTTTCAACAGGCCTTTTATATCTCCTGAAAAATTGTAACTTGATGTATTCTATCACACTTCTCTACTTTAACGGATGGTATCAATTTTTAGTCGCATTGCCAAACTATCATTAACGGGTATTCTGATTATTCATCTTCATTCATTGCGGGCCCAGTCTTCTCATGTTATCGACTCTTTGCTAAAAGTGGCAGCCCTTCAACCCGATTCTGCAAAGGTGGAAAGCCTGATGCAGGTGGGTAGTATGTATGTAGCAATGGGTAAAATTGACAGCGCTATCGGTTATTATAACCAGGCAGTGCAATATGGCGGCAAGCTAAATAACAGCCGTTTAATCTGCAAAGCCAAAATGGAAATTGGAAGAGCGTATGTACGGGATAATGAATTTACGAAAGGAATGAATGTGTTTTTTGAAATACTGAAATTGACGGAGCATGAGCATCTGGACAACTTTTCCGGAGTGGCCAAAACTAACATCGGGTTTGTTTACCTGGCGCAAAAAAGGACCAGCGATGCCCTTAGTTTATTATTGGAGGCCGAAAAAATACTGTTAGTGGCAAAAGATACTATGGGATTATTCGGCGTGTATTCATACCTGCCGATCTGTATCGGAATTACAGGCGATACTGCCCGCGCCATCAACTATTTTCAAAAAGGATTTGATCTCTATGATGCATATGAGCAACTCCATCCTTTGACACAGCGGGAACGGGACCTGCTCG
>CALSAT010000390.1:0-4138 GCA_943372905.1 Bacteroides fragilis
GTAAAAACAGTATTGTCAGCTTCTTACTCATCAGTTATTAAGATTTCTTTTTAAACACGATCTGTTCAGCATGTTTCTTCACCACCAGGTTAAAGAACTCCCGCAGCATTTGATACTCTTCTATTGAGAAAAAACTGCGGTTGATCTTTAACCGGGAATATAATTTAATATGCCCGGCCGTCATACTTGCACTATATTCAAACGTACCATCTCCTTTTTCATTCAATTTTACCTGCAACGGTTTGGGCAACTCATCCACAAGGTATCCCTCTGGCACATCCATTTCTAACTGAAAACTTTGGTCAACAGTATGAGGCAACTCTACCGGGTATTGCCTGTTCATAGATTTGAACGGATTTTGTTTTACTCCTTGTCCAATCAACGGGTCCCAATAAACAACAGCTTCATTAAACTGGTTTGATTCAAAATCCAGTATTACCTGCAGCGGACTCTCATATAACTTCAGAGAATCAATTCTCACATCCTGAACCTGTATTCCTTCATCCAATTCCTTTCTAAACTGATTAATAAAGGCAGTCTCTCCTTCCTTAAGAACTTTTTTTCTTATCTCCTGCGACTCAACATATCCCGGCTTCTGAATTACTTTCCCTGAAATTTTGCCTTTCCCATCATTTGCAACGAACACAGCTGTGGCACCTATTTCTTTCAGAGAGTCAGCCGAAAAATATACCGGTTTCGGATCTTCAGTAATAATTCTCGCCTGCCCATTATAGCAGGCGGCAGGTAATCTGCCAAAAGTGTTGTGAACTTCGCTGGCATCAAGATAATAATGCTTCCCATCTGTTATCACACAGCAAATTACATAATTATACCTGTCAATCAATGGATATACTTCGTGAGTGTAGCCATTTGAACGCAAGCTCAGAATGACAGGTTCCGCGGAAAGCCCGGCCTCCCGTAACATGGCAATCAGCAATATATTAATATCCGCAACATTGCCATTCCCTTTCTTTAATGCTGATCTTAGTGTTTGGGACAGGAAAAGACCTTCGGATCCAGTACAAGCCATATGGTCTCTGACATAGTTAAATATTTTTCTTGCCCTTTCAGGTTCGGCATCATTCTTTGGTGCAATCTTATTCACCTGATCTATTAGCCATGTATTATCTAATAACAATTCTGCCCCAAACTTCTCATGTTGAAAAAGCTCTTTTGCCACCTGGGGCCATGTACTCATTACGGTTCTCTGTACGAGAGGACTTCGTGTTTCTGATAATTGAAATTCAATACGGGAATAATGATTATGCAAAGAAGATGTATAATTTTCTTCCACCAAAGCAGGTACATCTTTCATTACCCAGCGAAATCTGCTTACAGATGCACTGATGGTGATGCGGTCTGGTCGGTGTTCCCAATAATTGCTTTCACTTGTCTCTGAAATTGCAAAGTTTTTAATGGCCTCTTTCGCTGATTTTATAAAATATTCCTGTTTGCCTTGTGTGAGCGACACATAATTATAAAACTGCGGTATCTCTGCATTGTATTCACTCCACAAGCATGGAAATTGTCCCTGAAACGTCCACGGTTGCAGGTTAAATATGAAATCGGATTTTATAGTATACTTACATTCAACTATCGAACCTGCCTTTACAGCAGGAAATGCAAACTTTACAAGCAAATGATTCTTATCTTCACTTTCAGTAAAAACTTCCTTCTTTGTATCCAGTTTAGTTTCTTGGACTCTTCCGTTTTCCATATTATAAGTAACGGCAACTATATCCCTTATTTCTTCTTTTGACTCTTTCGACTTATAAAGTCGAACAGCTATCTGAGCAGCTTTATACCCATCACTTTTTAATATATGGATACGGAAATAGCGGTGATAGCGAAGAGAAAAGCCCCCCTGATCGTTTCCAGCTATTTCAGATGAGCCGATATCTGAAATTATCACTGCACCAGCGGCAGTATCTATGGGGTAGCTGGTTATGGACATATCTTTCGCACTTAATTTGCCAAATGTTACTACTGAACTTTGTTGCGACAAGCATGGCTCGGCCAATAATAGGGTAAAAGCAAAAAAAGATATTAGCCGAAGAAAGTAAATACTGGTACGGAATAAACTAAGCTTCATGGTTCTTTCTAAGGTTTCTTTTTAAACACGATCTGTTCAGCATGTTTCTTCACCACCAGGTTAAAGAACTCCCGCAGCATTTCATACTCTTCGGGCAGAAAATAAGCCCGGCTTAAGCGAAGGCGGGAGCGAAAGGCCACACTGCCTCCCGATTTTGAAATCCTGTATTCGAATAATCCTTCATCTGCCTCATTCAGTTTTACAATAACAGAAGCTGGCAGTTCATCCACTACATAGCCTGCCGGGATCTCCAATTGCAAATTATATGTTTGGTCCAACGCATAAGGCATCTCGACCGGGTATGCCCTTATGGCTGATTTGAAAGGGTTTTCTTTAAATCCTTCACCAAACATAGGGTTTAGGTAAATAATATCTTCCATCTCGCCCTTTACATCAAAATCATACTTGATGGAGATCGGCTCATTATACTTATCCAGTGAATCTATCACCAGGTTGCTCAGCTCCACCTCTACGCCAAAGTCTTTCTTGATTTCTTTTAACAGATCGTCCTTCCCTTTTTCATTTATCTGGTTGCGCAGGGAAAAAGACTCGTAATATCCAGGAGAATACTGCATACTGCCGATCAGATTCCCCTTTTCATCATTGATCACAAAAGCACTGGTCACTTTTGCTTCATTCACTGCATCGGCATTCAGTTCCACCGCTTCTGCCGCTGGATTGATTACCCTGGCATGACCGTTATAACAACGAAGGGGTAAATACCCAAAGCCAAGCCGTGGTTCACTGGCATCGAGAAAAAACACCTTGTCCCCGATCACCGCCCTGGTCACAACATAATTATATTGAGAAATTAACGGGTACAGGGAATAAGTAAACCCGTTTGCCCTGGTACTGAGTATCACCGGGCTCGCATCAATATCTTCATGCTTCAGCATCGCGGTAAGGAGCATATTGATCTCGGCAACCGTACCATTCCTGGTTTTGACTACATTTTTAATTGTCTGGTCAAGAATCAGGTCGGTATGATCGGTGCAGGTAAAGTTATCCCTTACATATTCAAATATCTTTTGCGCCAGCTCTGTTTTATCCGTGCTGCTCTTCTTCAGCGGTTCCAAAATATCTTTTAACCAGCCATTATCTTTCGATATCTGCAGGCCAAACAACTCTGACTTCAGCAGATCATCTGCCACTTTATCCCACGTATGCATGATGCGACGGTAAGTAAGCGGTTGCCTGATCTCCGATAACTGGAATTCAAGTTTAGCGATATGGTTATCAATAGTGGATGTAAAACTTTCTTCTTTTAAGGCAGGTACATTCTTGATCACCCAGCGGTGGTCTGTTACATTGGCGCTGAACTGTGCCCTGTCAGTGGCCCCCACCCCTCTTGAATCAGATATGCGGAATGATTCCATCCTGTCTTTGGATGTTTTAATATCATAACTTTTATAGCCCTGTGTCAGAAAAACATAGCCAAAGAACTCTGGCAGCGACAGGTTGTACTCACTCCAAAGCCTGGGATAGCCCCCCTGGAACTCCCAGGGCTGCAGGTTTTGAAGATAGTCTGAGATGATCGTGTATTCAAACTCTATTATTGAGCCTTCTTTAATATTGGGAAACGTAAACTTCTTTACCACCAGGTTCTTATTGATCTTATCCTTGAACAGGTTTGCCTTTACATCCAGTTTGGTTTCCACCACTTTGCCATTCTCCAGGTTATAGGTCACGGCTTTAATTTTGTCCAGTTGTTCTTCATCATCGCCATCTGAGTAAAGGCCGATGGATACATTAGCGATATCATACCCGTTCTTATTCAAAATATGCACCCGCTTATAGCGTTTGTAAACAAGCGAAAACCATCCTTTTGAATTACCTTCTATGGCACTGGAGCCCACATCGGCTATCACCACCGCATTTGCATTGCTGTCAATACTATAAACCGTGGTGGTAAAATCTTTTTCTGAAACGCTGCCAAATTTTACGTTCACTTTATCCTGGGCTACACTGCTTTTGGCAATAAAAAGAGCACAAACAAACACAACAGCAAAATGCTTCATCATAATTATCGATTAGTGGTGGTAAATT
>CALSAT010000391.1:0-4113 GCA_943372905.1 Bacteroides fragilis
ATGGAACACTCCAACTGATGTTTTTGCAAATCATTTTGAAGCAGGCGACCCAAGAAAAGGTTCTTCCATATTATTCTCCGGACAATCAGATGATATTGCTACGGGTGGATATGGAGGTACATTGCCTAATTATATTTTGGATCCAGTTCCGGGTCCGCTGCCTAGAAAATACTGGAATAAAAAAGTATATGCAGATCCGGCGGTAAGGGCTTCTACGGGCTGGCTGGATGGAGCATATTGGATAAACCAAAGGGTGATAAGATATGCTGATGTAGTATTAATTGCAGCTGAGTGCTTAAATGAAACCGGACAAGGTGCATTAGCAGCTCCATTAGTGAACTCGGTACGTAGTCGTGTTGGTTTAACTGGTATTTCTTTTACAGATCAGGCACAAATGAGGGCGGCTATCAAAAAAGAAAGAAGAAGTGAATTAGGTTTAGAGGGTGAAAGATTCTATGATCTTGTTCGTTGGGGCGATGCAACATCAGTATTGGGGCCACTAGGATATCAGAATAAATGCAGATTCTATCCAATCCCACAGCCCGCTATCGACAGGTCTGGGGGTGTGCTGGTACAAAACCCAGAATGGTAATATATTCAATTGGTCAGTCCGCAGTTATAATGCGGACTGACCAATACATAAAACTTCAAAAAGACTAAAATGAAAAATAAAATTCAACTCTCTTTAGTATCAGTTGTTTTGATATTGTTTGCAGCGAGTTGCCAAAAGATGTCTCGCCCCGAACTGGGTGATTATCCAAAGGATGCAAATCCTCCTGGTGGTCCACTAAAGTTCTATGCTGCATTTGACGGAACAACGGCTGACCCGCTGATGAATGCTGTAGATAGCGTTAGGGCTAATTTTGCTTCCAGCAATCCACTCACTTCTATTACAGGTGTTAGCGGCAAAGGAATCCAAGGCGTTGCCACCAAAGACAAAGCCATTAAATACCCCTCTGCAAATGATTTTAACAAGTCCAGCAGCATTTCAGTTGCGTATTGGGTAAAGAACACTCCGCAAACGGATGGCGAACCGGAGTTCCATTTCTCTCTTCCTTCAAACGATTATTGGCATGGAAGCGCTATGTTCCTCCTGGTGGAAAAAGGCGGCCCCAATCCTGACAACAGTACCACTTCACAGATGGCCTGTACTTTTGCGCTGAAAGATCATTGGGTGGAATTCAGAGGTGTAAACAGGTTGCCAAACGTATTAGACGGCAACTGGCACCATCTGGCTTTTGTATATGACGAAACGACTTCCATAGTTACAGCCTATGTAGACGGTGTGCCAAAAGCTTATACAGGAACGGCAAATAACATTGGAATTGGTCCCGTGAATTTTACCAATACGGCAAACCTGGTAGTTGCGGGTTGGAACAAACACGTTTCGGGTGTAACAGGACCTACCGACGCCTGGATCCATTCATTTTCCGGCGGTATGGACCAGTTCCGTTTATATGGCAAAGCATTAACAGCATCTGAAGTACTGGCCTTATATAATAGCAGGTTATAAAATGATTGGCTGAAACGTTTTTGGCAATCGCAGAGCATAAGCAGAAAAAGGGGCTGAACAATATTATTTTGTTTCAGCCCTTTTACACTTTATCAGAATCTTAAAGAAACTTGTTTAATGATCAGACCAGGTCTTTGCGGATTACGATTGGCCCTTTTCCTTGCACTCATCGCAATAACTGCCGGCGGCTGTAATAAAAGGAAAAGTACTTTATTTACCAGCCTGCCCTCTTCTCAAACTAATATCACTTTTGCTAACAACCTGGAGAAGAAAAAACTCTTTAGCATACTATATTATCTTTATTATTATAACGGGGCAGGCGTTGCTGTCGGCGATATTAATAATGATGGATTACAAGATATTTTTTTTACGGCTAATAAAAAGGCAGGTAATAAGCTTTACCTGAACAAAGGCAACTTTACCTTCGAAGATATTACACCGAAAGCTGGTGTGGCAGGTAATGCCGACTGGTGTACCGGTGCCGTGATGGCCGATATAAATTCGGATGGATTGCTTGATATCTATGTATCCACCATCAGCAATAAATACGGGTTGACAGGGCATAATGAACTTTATATCAATAATGGCAACAGCACCTTCTCAGAAAAATCGGCTCAATATGGATTAAACACTTCCTGCTTTACCACACAGTCTGCTTTTTTTGACTATGACAGGGATGGAGATCTGGATTGTTATATCCTTAACCAGTCACATCATCCGCATGCCAATATTGTGGATACAGCCAACAGAAGGACTTACGATTCTTTATCGGGTGACCGGCTTTACCGGAATGATCTGAACACCACCGGTAAGTTTACCGAAGTATCAAAGCAAGCAGGTATTTATCAAAGTAATCTTGGTTATGGCCTGGGCCTCGCTACCGGTGATATCAACAATGATGGGTGGGATGATATATATGTAGGAAACGATTTTCATGAAAATGATTACTACTATGTGAATAATGGAAATGGCACTTTTTCCGAAAGCAGCGCAGCGCATTTCCGCCACTATAGTCGTTTTAGTATGGGAAATGATCTCGCCGATTACAATAATGATGGCCAACTGGACCTTATTACGGTAGACATGCTCCCCCCGGATGAGAAAACCTTAAAAACATACGGAAGTGATGAAAACCCTGATATTTATAAAGTAAAGCTTGAACTTCGTGGCTATCAAAATCAATACTCAAAGAATTGCCTGCAAAAGAATAATGGCAATGGTGTAAGTTTCAGTGAAACAGCCCTGATGAGCGGTGTTTCTGCAACAGATTGGAGCTGGGCACCCCTTTTTGCTGATTTTGACAATGATGGCAATAAGGATCTCTTCATCACCAGTGGCATAGAAAGAAGACCAGTGGATCTTGACTTTATACGCTTCGCTGATAATCTAAAAGCAAAAGGAATAGATGCCACTGATAAATATGATGATGAAACAATTGCCGCAATGCCCGACGGCAGCTCTCACCCTTTTTTCTTCAAAGGAGATGGAAATACTTTCTTCAAAGATGTAAGTGATACATGGGGCACACAGCTATTAAAAGGATGTACTAACGGCGCCTCTTATGCAGACCTTGATAATGATGGCAACCTTGATTTGATTGTGAACAGCCTAAATGCGCCAGCCCTCATTTTGAAAAATAATGCTCCCCGCAAAAACTTTATTTCAGTATCCTTCAAAGGAGACAGCCTTAACACACAGGGTGTGGGATGTAAAGCATGGGTGTACACTGGTGCAAAGATGCAGTACCAGCAAATGATGCCAGTTCGCGGGTTTATGTCTTCTTCTTCTGCAATACTTCACTTTGGTATTGATACAACCAGTACTATTGACAGTATACTTGTTGTTTGGCCCAATCAAAAGTACCAGGTGATAAAAAAGCCAGCAGTTGGAAAGGAGTTGGTTGTTGAAAAAACGAATGCTAAAAAAGAATTTGTCTATAATGATTTTTTCCCACCAGTTGCTGAGCCTTTGCTGGATGTTACTGCACAGGTAACCTGTAACTGGACCCACAAAGAGAACGACTTTGAAGACTACAACGTTCAGTACTTGATTCCTCATAAACTTTCTACGAGAGGCCCCAAGGTGGCTGTAGCGGATGTTAATAATGATGGACTCGATGATTTTTATGTATGTGGTGCTAAGCTGCAACCCGGTGCCTTAATGATGCAGCAACAGGATGGACGCTTTATTCAAACAGATACAGCGCTGTTTAATAAGTATGCCATAAGTGAGGAAATAGATGCGATATTTTTTGATGCCAATGGCGATACATTCCCTGATCTGTTTGTTTTGACCGGCGGCAATGAAATTCCAGCTACAGAACTTGCATTGCTGGACAGATTGTATCTGAATGACGGCAAGGGGAATTTTAAGATCGCAGAAAAACCCATGTCCGTTGTATTTGAAAATAAATCCTGTGCAGCTGCAGCAGATATAGATAATGATGGTGACCAGGATCTTTTTGTTGGGAATCTTGCCAGCCCTGTAAAATATGGAATGCCCACCACCTCTTATCTCTACCTGAACGACGGTAAGGCGAATTTTACCAAGGCGGGAGATAATGTTATTCCACTTTATTTACTGGGTATGGTTACTTCTGC
>CALSAT010000392.1:0-4105 GCA_943372905.1 Bacteroides fragilis
AAATACCTGAGAGATGAGCTTTCCTCCATTTCTCAATTGAAGAATATAAGAGGCCGTGGATTGATGATTGGCTTTGATGTTCCTGAGGGTTTGAAAGATCTTAAGAAAAATTTATTATGGGAACAAAAGATATTTACCGGGGAAGCGAAACCTAATGTGATCCGGCTACTTCCTTCACTGGGGCTGAAGAAAAGAGATGCTGAACAATTCATTGAGTCAGTGAAAGAAGAAATAGGGAAAATAACAGCCTGATGAAACAATATCCCTTGTTTGATGCACAATGAACAGGAAGATGAATGGAGCGCCGCAAGGGACGATGTCCAACGAACAGAACGATGGCAAATTAAAATAAAAAAATTGAAACACTTCATTTCCGTTGATGACGCAAACAATATTGATGCATTAGTCCAAAAGGCGTTGGCCTATAAGGCTAATCCATTCGCTGACAAGGCGCTTGGCACTAATAAACGTATTGGGTGCTTGTTCCTGAACCCGAGTATGCGTACAAGACTAAGTACGCAGATAGCTGCACAGAACCTCGGCATGGAAGCAATCATTTTTAACGTGGGCAGTGAAGGATGGGCGCTGGAATTTGAAGAAGAAGCCATTATGAGCGGAACCACGGTAGAGCATGTGAAAGATGCAGCGCCAATCTTTGGAAAATATTTTGACATATTGGCCATTCGTACTTTCCCATCATTGAAAAACCGGGAAGATGATTACAGCGAACTCTACATCAAACAGTTCATAAAATATGCAGGCATACCCGTAGTAAGCCTGGAAAGTGCTACGCTTCACCCATTACAATCATTAACTGACATTATCACCATTTCTGAAGAACTTGGAAAAGCTGACATCATACCTCAAAGGCCAAAAATTGTTTTAAGCTGGGCGCCACATGTAAAACCGCTGCCCCAATGTGTGGCGAATAGCTTTTCGCAGTGGATCAATGCCTGGGGAAAAGCCGACTTTGTGATCACTCATCCGGAAGATTACGAACTGAGCGAAGTATTTACAAAAGGTGCCACCATCACTCATAACCAGGATGAGGCATTGAAGGATGCTGATTTCGTATATGTGAAGAACTGGAGTACTTTTAATGATTATGGAAAGATATATGAAAGTGATCCTAAATGGATGCTGACCAATAAAAAACTTGCCCTAACTAATAATGCGAAAGTGATGCACTGCCTGCCGGTAAGAAGAAATGTGGAGTTGAGCGATGAGATCCTGGACGGAGCCAATAGTATTGTAACACAAGAGGCTTCTAACCGGGTATGGGCTGCACAGGCAGTTCTTTCAGAGATATTAAAAAATAATGGCTAAACTGTACGTAATAAAGATCGGTGGCAACATCATTGATGATGAAGCAACTCTTTCCTCGTTTCTGAAAGACTTTGCTGCCATTGAAGAAAAAAAAATACTGGTGCATGGTGGTGGCAAACTGGCTACCCGCCTGGCAGAAAAGCTGGGTGTGCAACAACAGGTAATAGATGGAAGACGAATTACCGATGCAGAAACATTAAAGATCGTAACGATGGTGTACGCCGGTTTTATAAATAAAAATATCGTTGCTGCTTTACAGGCTTATCAATGCAATGCAATAGGGCTTTGCGGGGCAGATGGTGATACAATACTGGCGCATAAAAGAAATCACCCGGTATTAGATTATGGATTTGTAGGTGATGTGGATGCCATCAATACCGACCTGATAGACAGCCTGCTGGTAAAAAATATAGCCGTGGTCTTCGCCCCCATCACACATGATCAGCAGGGCCAGTTGCTGAATACTAACGCTGATACAATAGCCCAGGAGATAGCGAAAGGCATGAGTGATCTGTACGAAGTAGAACTTATTTATTCGTTTGAAAAAAGCGGTGTATTGCTCAATGCGAATGACGATGCCACCGTAATACCTGAAATAAACCCGGCGTATTACCAGGAACTGAAAGCGAAGAATAAAATATTTGCCGGTATGTTGCCAAAACTGGATAATGCTTTTGCCGCATTAAAAAGCGGGGTAAGCAAAGTGATCATTGGCAAAGCCGAACACCTGGCTAAACTCGTAAAAGGCCTCACAGGAACATCTATTATAAATGACTAATGATCTGACAATATTACAAACAGAAGCAGTAGAACTGCTGAAGGAATTGATCTGCACTCCTTCATTTAGCAGGGAGGAAGACCAAACCGCCGGCATACTTTGCCGGTTCATTGGATCAAAAGGGATCATCCATACAAGAGTTGGCAACAATGTGTTTGCTTCGAACAAACACTTCGATGAAGCAAAACCTACTTTGCTGCTGAACTCTCACCATGATACAGTAAAACCAAATCCCCAGTATACCAAAGATCCTTTTTCCCCACTTATAGAAGACGGGAAACTATATGGGCTGGGTAGCAATGATGCCGGAGGTTGCCTGGTGTCGCTGCTGGCTGTTTTCTTATACTATTACGACCGAACTGACCTGAAGTACAATATAGTATTTGCCGCCACTGCGGAAGAAGAAATATCAGGGAAGGGTGGTATTGAATACACACTGCCATACTTACCAAAAATTGATTGCGCTGTTGTAGGTGAGCCTACACAAATGCAAATGGCCGTGGCTGAAAGAGGTTTATTGGTAATCGACTGTGTCAGTCATGGAAAAGCTGGACATGCGGCCAGGAACGAGGGCGAGAATGCGATATACAAGGCCATAAAAGATATTGAGTGGTTCAGCAGGTACCAGTTTCCTAAAACCTCTGAACTACTGGGTGCCAATAAAATGAGTGTGACCGTTATTGAAACGGAGAACAAAGCTCATAATGTAGTACCGGCTGTATGCAAACTTGTTGTAGATGTGAGAGTAAATGAGCTATACAGCTTTGAAGAAGTGTTGGCCGTCATGAAAGAAAATGTACTATGTGAAGTAATTCCCCGGAGCACCCGTCTTCGCTCCACGTCTATCCCATTGGATCATCCATTAGTAAAGGCTGGTCTGCAACTCCGACGAACATATTACGGGTCCCCTACTACTTCAGACAAAGCATTAATGCCATTCGTAGCATTAAAAATGGGCCCCGGCGATTCAGCCCGCAGTCACACTGCAGATGAATATATTTTTATCGCCGAAATTAATAGCGGTATTGATCTGTATATTCAGCTTTTAAACCAGGTATTATGAAGTTGTGGCAAAAAGATAAACCCTCCTCAAAGAGAGTAGAAACATTTACTGTCGGCAAAGACCGGGAAATGGACATGTACTTAGCCGGCTTTGATGTGCTTGGATCACTTGCTCATATTGAAATGCTGGAATCGGTCGGTTTACTAACCAATGATGAACTGGCACAACTTCAGCAAGCCTTAAAACAAATTTACCAACAGATACAAGAAGGGAAGTTTAAACTGCAGGATGATGTGGAGGATATTCATTCACAGGTGGAATTATTACTCACGCAACAACTGGGTGATACTGGAAAAAAAATACATAGTGCCCGAAGCCGCAATGACCAGGTGCTGGTGGATGTAAAATTATTTCTGCGTCATGAACTGGAAGAACTGGTGAATTCCATCCTGCCCTTTTTCGACCTGCTGCAATTACAAAGTGAAAAATATAAAGAACATCTGCTGCCGGGATATACCCATTTGCAATTAGCCATGCCTTCTTCTTTCGGGCTTTGGTTTGGCGCTTATGCAGAAAGCCTGGTAGATGATATTACCACCCTGAAAGCAGCGTATGACGTAGTGAATAAAAACCCGTTAGGTTCTGCAGCCGGTTATGGATCTTCTTTTCCTATCAACAGAACCTTGACTACTCAACTGCTGGGCTTCGAAGAACTTAACTATAATGTAGTATATGCACAAATGGGCCGGGGAAAAGCGGAACGCATCGTCGCACAGGCATTAGCTAACGTAGCGGATACATTGGCCAGGCTGAGCATGGATGCCTGCCTGTATTTAAATCAAAACTTTTCATTTATCAGCTTCCCGGCTGAACTTACCACTGGCAGCAGTATTATGCCCCATAAGAAAAATCCGGATGTATTTGAGCTGATTCGTTCTCATTGCAACCGCATCAAAGCTTTGCCAAATGAGATCATTCTGATGACGACTAATCTTCCT
>CALSAT010000393.1:0-4093 GCA_943372905.1 Bacteroides fragilis
CGGGCCCAATCGCCATTCCTTGACACCATACTTGCCAAGAAGGATGAACTGAAAGTGCAGATATTGTACACTGAAATAGAACGGGGAAAGAAAGGGAAGGTGAAGTTCACAGAACACCGTTATAACGTACAGGACAGCAATTATTTCTATCCTGCCTCCACAGTGAAGCTTCCAGTGGCCATTCTGGCTTTGCAAAAACTAAATGAGCTAAAGATCAAAGGGCTTGACAGGAACACCACCATGATCACCGGGATGAACGGCGACCGGCAGACAGAAGTGTGTAACGACCCCTCAGCCAGCGACGGGCGCCCTACCATTGCACACTATATTAAAAAGATATTGCTGGTAAGTGATAATGATGCGTATAACCGCCTCTATGAATTTCTCGGGCAGGAGTATATCAATAACACCCTGCATAAAATGGGATACACTAATGTGCAGATCATCCACCGGCTGGATATCAGCCTTACAGAAGAAGAGAACCGGCATACCAACCCGGTGCAGTTTATTGATACGGCGGGCAACGTAGTGTACAATAAACCACCGGAGAAAAGCAGACTCGTATATGCCCAACGCCACACAACAATGGGAAAAGGTTTTTACCGCAATGGCCAGCTGGTAAACGAGCCATTTGATTTTTCAAAAAAGAACCGATTCACCCTGCCTGAACTGCACAGTATAGTAAAGAGTATATTATTTCCGCAATCTGTGCCTGAAAAACTACAGTTCAAGCTTACCGGGGAAGATTATCTCTTCCTGCAAAAATATATGAGCATGATGCCGGGAGAATCCAGGTCGCCGATTTATAACGAACCGGATTATTGGGATACCTACGTAAAGTTTTTGTTTTACGGTTCCGAAAAGAATACGTCGCAGCCATCAGTCCGCATCTTTAATAAACCCGGCGATGCCTATGGTTTTCTGATCGATGGGGCGTATGTAGTGGATTATGAAAACAAGGTGGAGTTTCTGCTTAGTGCCGTTATTCATTGCAACAGTGATGGCATCTTTAATGATGATAAGTATGAATATGGCGATGTGGGGCTGCCTTTTATGAAGAACCTGGGCCGTATCATTTGTGATTATGAACGAACAAAAGTTAGGAAACCCGTTTCCATATTTTTCCCACAAATGATGAACTACACCGATTGAATTTATTAATGGATTATCTTCGGGCGCCTTTAATAGCGACTGCCTGCCTCTTTATTTATTAACTTGTTTTCAAAATCAACCGACATGCAGTTTTCTTCTTTCTTAGACCGCTTTAATGAACCCGAGACCCTGAAAATGGCCAAGCTTGGCCGTGAACTCCGTGCCAAAGGAATTGATGTGATAGACCTTAGTTTGGGTGAGCCGGATTTCGATACTCCTGAACATATTAAGGAAGCAGCGGTGAAGGCCATTCATGATAACTGGAGCCACTACACACCTGTGCCGGGCTTTCTGGACCAGAGAGAAGCGGTGTGCACTAAATTGAAAAGAGATAACCACCTCGATTATAAACCGGAGAACATTGTTACATCCACCGGTGCCAAACAAAGTTTGGCCAATGTGATACTGGCCCTGGTGGATGAAGATGATGAAGTGATCATTCCCACTCCGTACTGGGTTACTTACAGCGAACTGGTGAAGATAGCCCGTGGTAAAGTAGTGGAAATAAAAAGCACTCCCGAACAGGGATTTAAAATATCGGCGGCGCAATTAGAAGCGGCTATCACGCCCCGGTCCAAAGTATTCCTGTTCTCTTCCCCCTGCAATCCCAGCGGAGCGGTGTACAGCAAAGAAGAATTGGCAGCCCTGGCAGAAGTATTTAAAAAACATCCGGGTATTTATATTTTATCGGATGAAATATATGAGTACATCAATTTTGTTGGTAAACATGAAAGCATTGCACAGTTTGATGAGCTGAAAGACCGGGTGATCATTGTAAACGGATTGAGCAAAGGCTTTGCGATGACGGGCTGGAGGCTGGGCTACATTGCAGCAAATGCTGACATTGCCAAAGCCTGCGAAAAAGTGCAGGGCCAGTTTACCAGCGGAGCTAATTCCATTGCGCAGAAAGCAGCCGTCACGGCATTGACTACAGATCTTCGCCCTTCCATGGCCATGACAGAAGAGTTTGCCCGCAGAAGAAAAAAAGTATTGGAGATCGTAAAAGATATTCCCGGCATTAAATGCCCTGAGCCGGAAGGGGCCTTTTATATTTTCCCGGATGTGAGTGCTTACTATGGTAAGTCAGATGGGGAAACCGTTATTACCAATGCCTCCGACTTTGCTATGTACCTGCTGAATACGGCGCATGTATCGTCTGTAATGGGAGATGCTTTTGGCGAGCCCCAATGTGTCCGGTTCTCTTTTGCCAACAGCATGGAAAAGATAGAAGAAGGCTGGAAGCGGATAAAAGAAGCGCTGGCGAAATTGAAGTAGGTACTGCTGACAGTGTCAAATAGTACTATTGATAGGAGGATGGTTGGTACGGTTAATTATTTTTTATCCGTTTCAGGGTCATGGAGCCTTCTTTATCAGAGATCGTTATTATATCATCTTTCCAGTCAATAGACAGAGAGTCCGTTTCATCAGGGTCGCCTTCTTCGTCAAAATTGAGGATGATCATGTCTGCTTTTTCAGTAAGGGAATAAGTACCATAGCTCGTATCAGAGGCCGATCTGCCTGTTAATTTTCCGCCCGGGTGGAATTCAAGCGTGGCTTTTCCAATTATATTTTTTCTTTCTTCCTCCGTCATCTCTTCATCAAATTTTCCATCGATCACTACCCATTTGCCAATGACCGATCTTTTGTTTTCAGTCATAACAGGGTCTTTGCCGGCAACTTCTTTTTTCTTTTCGTTTTTGCACGCAATAAATAAGATCAGCAGTAAGGGGAGGAGTGCCTTTTTCATGCCGGGAATATTTTGGTATTAAATGTATGATATTCCTGCTGTTTTTTACCAGCAGGAATACTTCTTAATAGAATTATATTGGCGTTACTTCCTGTATGTTCCTTGTTATAACAGACCAGTTTTCAGATCAATCCCGTCCGCTCCATAAAATTATTATTGAAAGTACCAATTGGATTGAACTGCTTCAGCACCTTGCGCCAGGTGTTCAACCGGGGATAGGTGGCTTCCAGAAATTCCGGCTTGCCATCCAGTATCATATTCGACTTGCCCCAGTGTGGAATACCACCATATTCAAACATGATCTGCTGGCATTTTTCCAGCATGGTTTCAGTGCCTTTGGTGCGGAGCAGGAAAGGCGTATCAATGTAGGCTACATCCCGTTCATATTCCACGGCCAGGTATGCTTTGGACCGTTTTACAAAGCGAACACCCAGTGGCGAGGAATGATACAGGCTGGCATTGGCTTTCATTTCTTTTGCTCTCGCCATTATCTTCTCCATAGTATCAATGGCTGCTTGTGTATTACTCAGTGTAAATCCAAACTCTGCATCATAAGCTCTTTGCTTGATGAACTGAAAACCCTGGTACAAAACTTTATGAGAGCGGTGAACGAATTTCTTATCCCGCATACTTTTTAACGAACTGCGTATGAGAAAAGGCGCCCGGAAGGGAAGTGTATTGAATATAAAAATGGTGTAGAAATAAGTGACAGGAAAATTCCCAAACACATAACTGATGAGGTTGCGGCTGGCTTCTATCAATATCCATTTCCTTGGTTTTTCAGCATCGTAATGCCGCATGACGATGCAGTAATGTTCTTCTTCGCCAGTCTTTTTGTTTTTTAAGGCATAGGGATTTATCAGGAAGCTGACACTGCGGGGCGGTACCCCTTTCGACTCTTCATCTCCTTCAGTAAATATGGAACCATCTGCCCATTTCCTTTTCAGTTCTGTCCAGTTCGTGGGTATCTTTGTTTCCCGCAGGTAATATAATTTCTCTGCTTCTATCACCAGCGAGTGCATAATGCCCATGCTGCCAAAACTCAGCAGTACACTATAGAAAATATCATCATCCTGCACCAGTTCTACATTGGTTTCGTTAAAGAACAATGGGTTGGTAATGCCATTCTTCTTTTCAATTCGGTACACTTTGCCACCGTGGGCCACCAATAAGATGGAGTGTACAAATCCCTGT
>CALSAT010000394.1:0-4068 GCA_943372905.1 Bacteroides fragilis
TATGAAACCAACAAACCTTGCAGCCGGCAGATTCCTGCTGGTGACAGTCGTGGCCGCCCTTACAATAGGCCTTATTTCCTGGGACCGGAAACAAAGCCCCGGACAATACCAGCAAACCTTTAGCGACACCACACCAAAAAAGAAAACCACCGGGCGGGATAAGAAGGTCCGTGACCTGGATGATGTCCTGGAAGTACTGGACAATGTGAATATTGAACTTGAAATGGAAAAGGCCCAAAAAGAAGTAGTGGATGCCCTAAAAAACTTTGATGGCAAAAAAATTCAGCTGGAGGTAGAGAAAGCGCTGAAAGAAGTGGACATGGCAAAGATTCAAAAGGAAGTGCAGGAATCTCTGGCCAAAGTGGACTTTAACAAGATAAAAGAAGAAATAGCCGATGCTATGAAAGAAGTGGACATGGCCAAAATTCAAAAAGAGATACAGGAATCAATCGCCAAAATTGATATGGATAAGATAAAACTGGATATTGAAAAAATGAAAGAGGTTGATATGAAGAAAATGGAGATTGATATGAAAAAAATGCAGGAAGAACTAAGCGAACTCGGCCCAAAGCTGAAAGAAGAGATGGCTAAGGCAAAGGTGGAAATAGAAAAAGCCAAAGCAGATATCAAAGAGTATAAGGCCTTTGTGGATGGCCTTGCAGACGATGGCCTCATCAATAAAAAAGGAACCTACACCCTGAAGCATAAAGACGGCGAACTCCTGATCAACGGTAAGAAAGCATCAGAACAGACCTACAACAAGTACCGCAACTTCTTGGAAAAGCATAAAAAGTTCAGTATCGAAAAAACCGATGATGATTTTGATATAGATATGGATTAATATACAGGAATCAAAACCAACCTTGCCTGAAAAACAAAAAGCCCCGCTTCAACTCGAAACGGGGCTTTGTATTTTAATCAAAAGCGTCTTACTTATCAGAATCCACCTACATTAAATGGCGAAGGCATGATCTCATAATCGCTATTCTGGATCATCTCGATATTTAACTGGAATGACTCATCAGTTTTAATGACAACTTTCTCTTTCGTGATCTTTTTAAATCCCGCTTTCTCAAAAACAAACTTATAGGTGCCGGGCTTCAGCTCGTCAAATGAAAAGCCTCCTTCATCATTCGTATACTCCACTTTTTCCTTTTTGGAAACAAGGATAGCCGTAATAGAGACATCCTTTAAAGGCTTTTTGGTCTCGCTGTGAATTACTACTCCGTTCAGCTCATCTTTTCTGCCATCTCCCGGGCCAGGGCTGCATTCGCCTGCTTTGGCAACAACAAAGCCCATGAGGCCGATTGCCAGCATAAGTAGTTTTTGTTTCATAGTATTATCATTAATGGTTAAAATGATTCTCCAGACACTAGTTCTATAATACAATAAAATTAAAGCTTTTTTGTCGGATTGACCAAACCAGTCATCCGCCTATTTAGCTTATTATTGGTGATATGCCCCGCTTATACCATAAAGCACCCCTTTTTAATGTAAGAAATCTAGTTTCTGCAGCTTAATGGATTGGCACCGGACGGTGGGCCCCAACATCTTCCTTCTAAAGAGTTTCCTTTATCATTTGAAAGACAATGACCGCCTGTAAATAAAAAAACCCCCGATAAGAATACCGGGGGAACAACTAAAAAACACTAGCTAAATGCTAAGTGGCTTCATTGGAACGAAAAGCATTAGTCAGGCTTTTTGCCTTCTAAGAATGTATTGATCGTACTGATCTGTGTTTGATTGTTTTGGTCAGTCTTGACCTCGTAGCTGCTGTAGAAGTTCTCTACCTGGATATTGCTGTTATACAATTCCATATTGCGGCGGATATATGCCGGCACAGTTTCAAACTCATTATTTGGGTCAGCAGCGTTAACATTGAACGATAAGTTTCTCAACTTATGCAATCTTTCGGCCGCCCTACGTTTTTGCTCTTCGGTTTCGTCCTGCATCGCAGAATCCTCAACCTCGGTAAACAAAGGTGTCTGAGCCTGATGGGCCAACGGCATATCCGCCGCAGGAATGTCATCCCGTTCAATTATCTGCATTTGCAACTCAAGGAGTTCTTCCTGTTCGTTGGTGGCAGGTGTGAATGGAACCGGTTCTTCAGCAGAAGTAGTTGAGGCAACAGCCTCTGGTTTAGATTCTGCGTAGATATTGGACGGTCTGGCCAGATAACCTCCCGAAGCTGCAGGCATCGGGGATGTACTAGTACTATCTTTCATGCTGTAAATCAATTCAGCATCTGTTTCTTTAATGGTAGGAGTAACGGATGGTTTTTGCTGCACCGAATTTATACTTTCAGTTTTTACGATGGGCAACATTTTGTTAACAGTAGTTGTACTATCTATTTCATTCGTAGTATTACTAAGTAATTTTTCCTGTGGTTGCATTACTACCGAGGCCGGCTCCGGCTGCAATTGAAAATGGATGATGGCATTCTCTTCTTCTTTAATATCGCTGAGGTCTATAACAGGTGCCTGCAACAGCGGGATCTCTTCCACCAATGTTGGCATAAGATAGCTGTACTTCTCCTCCTCTACTTCCTTCGCCGGTTGCAATGCTTCCTGCATCACATCCATTTCTCTTTCTATGGCAGCGGCAGGTAATACCACTTTGGCCACCGGGCGGGGAGTTTCTTCCAGCTGGCCCAATACCATTACGATCTTTTCTTCCGGCTTGGGTTCTTCTTTCTTTGGTACAGGTTTGGCAAACGGATCCTTATGTTCAAAGCCTGTAGCTATTAAAGTGATGCCGATACGATCGCCCAGGGTGCTGTCGTAGCCCATACCCAGTATTACATCAGTGCCTTCACCAGCCTGCGTGAGCAGGTAGTTTTGTATCACTTCCACTTCATCCATGGTAAACTCATGCTCACCGGCGGCAGAATTGATATTGATCAGTATCCATTTAGCGCCTTTGATCTCATTATCATTCAGCAATGGTGAGTTCAGTGCTTCTTCGATAGCTTTCTGCGCCCTGTTTTCTCCGGAGGCTTCTGCATTACCGAGTATGGCCACACCGCCATTGCGCATTACAGTGCATACATCTGCAAAGTCCACATTGATCTGGCCTGTACTGTTGATCACATCAGTGATACATTTAGCGGCCGTCGCCAATACATTGTCTGCCTTTTCAAATGCTTCCCGCATTTTCAGGTTACCAAACTGGTGGCGCAGTTTATCATTACTGATCACCAGCAGGGTGTCCACATAGCCTTTCAGTACCTTGATGCCTTCTTCTGCCTGCTGCTGGCGTTTCTTTCCTTCATAAGCAAAAGGAGTGGTTACGATGCCAACGGTAAGTATGCCAAGGTCTTTACATATCTTGGCTATGATAGGCGCTCCGCCTGTACCGGTGCCACCACCCATACCTGCAGTGATGAAGGCCATCTTGGTATTTACTTCCAGTATGCGTTTTATTTCTTCCAGCGATTCTTCTGTTGCCTGGCGGCCGATATCGGGATTGGCACCGGCACCCAACCCTTGTGTAAGGTGCGGGCCCAGTTGAATCCTGTTGGGTATGCCACTATTGGCCAATGCCTGCGCATCTGTGTTACAAATAATGAAATTAACACCGTCAATCTGCTGGCTGAACATATGGTTCACCGCATTGCCTCCGCCGCCTCCCACACCAATCACTTTAAGGATAGATGATTTCTCTTTAGGCAGATCAAAATGTATCATAAGCGTTTGAATTTAGCCTCACCCCGCCCTCTCCTTTAGGAGAGGGAGACCCGAAGCTGTTGATAATTGGGTTAGTAAGCCCCCTAAATCCCCCGCAGGGGGACCTCAGCGACTGTTTATTTAATGGTTCGTTATTCTCCAATGCAGTTAATAAAAGAGCTATAAAATTCCAGTGGGCCCTTAGAGCTTCTTATCTTCTTCTTCTTTGAACAGGTCGATAATGCCGTCTTTGAACTTGCCCCAGAAGTTGCTGAGACCTTTACGCTGGCGTACTGTCTCTTCGCTTACTTCTTCTTCTGTTCCCGGTACCAGTTCTTCTTGGGCCACTTTCTTTAAATTCTCCGGCACTTCTACTTTGCGGTCTTCTTTTTCAAACTGTTTA
>CALSAT010000395.1:0-4058 GCA_943372905.1 Bacteroides fragilis
CCTCATCTCCTGCCCGGTAAACTGCACCTGCATCCGGTGCATCACCGGTGTATCATTACTGCTTTCTTCCATGATCTTTTCAATAAACCCTGTAAGCAGCAAGGGGGCAATTTTTAATCCGTCGTGATCACCGGTTACCGTCATTTGCAGCGTTGAACGGTTACCGGGTTGCTGGTTCTTTAAGTCAATATAATTTTGCAGAAAATAAACCTCCTTCTTCACATCAATCAACTTTTCCTTTGCTTCATAAATAACATACTCCATCACTTTCGCCAATTGTAAAATTGGTGCCGTTGCATTCGCCGGTTTTATATCTGCCAGTTGCTGCAGGTGACTGATCGTTTTAAAATAAAATGAAGGATTGAGGTGCCAGGTAAGCATTTTCAGCTGCAACTCCCGGTTGGCGATGGCCAGTTCCAGCCGCTTTTTTTCTTCCCGCCGGTAATTATAAAAATAGGCCGCCAGGTAAAACCAGGATAATCGAAATGCATGTTTCAGTAATTGGTAATTCAGATAGGAATACTCATTGCCCCTGTCCAGGTAGGCTTGCTGCCGGTTGCCGGGTGTACGGGTCATACCCTGTAGCTCATCATACAAATAGCCGATAGCATCCTGCACCGGGCCAAACCACAGATAAGTATACAGGGCGTAGAAAGCGATGTTCACCAATACCTGGATGAGTAATTGCTGCTTTCGTACGGACCAGGCCACCCACCAGATAGGCCATATAAGCAGGCATTGGAATACCCACATGATACCGTGAAATTCTATGATGCTGATCCTGTTCTGGCCAAATGTATTGAGGATAAAAAAGAACAATAGCTGGATGCAGGCTTCCGTCAATGCATATAATGCAAAAACCTTTAACCAATACTCAGTCTCTTTTTTATGATGGAAGGGCCACAACATTCAGCAACTAAAGATAACCAGATACAGCCCTGCCGGAAACGAACTGAAAAATAATTCAATAAGCGGTGTTGATTCTTCAACCAAAGAACTATTTTACCACTACAAATTCCGCCTTTATGAAGAAAGTATATTTCATCAGCGGGCTGGGGGCCGATAAAAGGATATTCTCTTTTCTGGACCACCAGGGCTATGAACCGGTTTTCATAGAATGGATCGATCCCTTACCGGATGAATCACTTGAAAGCTATGCCAGCCGCCTCCGGCACCAAATTCCCGGTACGGCACCCACTGTCGTGGGGATCTCTTTTGGTGGTATGCTACTAACGGAAATGGCCAAACACGATGACAGCATTAAAGGCATCATCATTGCCAGCAACAAAACCGCAGCAGAATTTCCTTCGTGGTTGCAGATTGGAAAATACCTGCCCCTTTATAAATGGTCGCCGACCGGCCTTTCCAAAAAAATGATGCTGCGCAATACCTGGATACTGGGGGGCATAAAGCCGGAGCATAAAAAACTCTTGCACCAGATCATCCGGGAGTCGGATATGCAGTTTTCCCGCTGGGCTATCGGGGCAATTCTTCGCTGGAAAAATGCAGTAGTCCCCAAAAACATTATTCATATTCATGGCACCGCAGATAAACTGCTGCCCTGCCGTTTAGTAAAAGCCGATCACCTGGTGAAAGGTGGTACGCATGTATTGACAATGGACCAGCATGAAGAATGCTCCGCCCTGCTCCACCAGTTAATTGTATGAAAACTTTTTTGTGTTACAGCCCTTTCAGCGCCTTCCACATGGCATCGGCCAGAAACTGGTTGCCTTTCTCGTTCATGTGCACCCTGTCGTAGGTAAGAATATTCTTTTCTTCGTTCTTTGGGTTATGGTCTTTGAGGTAGTCGATAAACATTTTGCGGAGGTCAACCAGCGGCAGTGTATTTTTCTTCGCCAGTTCCCTGATAATATTACTGTACCGGTTCAGGTCGCCATCCAGCGGGTTGCTCATATCATTCTTCTCCCCTACCACGGCGGGTGTGCAGAGAACCGGTTTTATACCTTTCGCTTTTAATTTATTGATAATGGCCTGGTAAAACTTTTCAAACTTGTCTGCATCGGTACCTGTGCCGAGCAATGTTTTGTGCCATACATCATTCACTCCCACATATATCACCACTACATCAGGATTCTTGCTCAGCACATCATCCTCCATACGCAGGTACAGGTCATACACTTTATTAGCGCTGATGCCGGAACCGATCAGTTCATATTCTCCGTCCTTCTTCTCCGCTTTCAGCATACTGTCCATCTTTACGATATAGCCGGTGTACTTATCTTTCTTTACTCCCAGCTCGGTTATAGAATCGCCAAAGAAGATCACTTTGGTTTTTTGCTGGGGAACAAACGCACAACCTATGATGATAACGGCCAGCACCCCGATTATTCTGTTCATACTGTATTTTTTTAGCTGAAATAAAAAAAGCATCCTTTTCCTGATGCTTTAAAATTAAATAAAGTAATGTACCGTGGCAAAACTTATCAACCTGTTAACGTTTCTACCAGTCAATTAATCACTCAATATCCACCTGCTTCTTTATCACTGAACCATCGCTGGCCTCCGGCAGAAATTTCCGTTCCTTTATCAGGTAACCATTTCCTTTTTCACAAAAATGCACTTTCAGGTTTTCAATACTGATCGGGTTGCCATCCGGTATATCGGCAATATTAGAATGTAATATATCGTGCCCGTCGATGATGACCACCAGCCCGCTGCCGACAGCTTCCATCTTATTGCCGTCGGTGATCAGCATACCAGTATCTTCTCCCAGTCCTATCCCAATACAACCCGGATTAGCTGCTACCGCCTGTGCCAGACGTCCAAAACGGCCTCTTTTCTCAAAATGCGAATCCACGATCACCGAATTTAAAAACCCAAGGCCGGTAGTTATTTTCACTTCGCCCTTCAGGTGGGCCCTGGCCGCATTGCCTTCATAGATCATCGTATTGCTCATGGCCATAGCGCCTGCACTGGTGCCGGCAATCAGGAAATTCTCTTCCTTATACCTTCTTTTTAAGATGCTGAGAAACTCCGTGCCGCCATCTGTAGCGCTCAGGCGAAGCTGGTTGCCGCCGCTAAACATTACGGCATCACATTCCCTTATTCGCTGCACATACTCCTCATTCATGGCATCCTGGCGGGTGCGGATATGCAGCAGGCCGATATTGGTACAACCGATCTTTCCAAATGCATTCAGGTAATTTTCTCCCACTTCGTAGGGGATCATGGAGGCAGTGGTGATCACTTCTATACGGGCGCCGGTGCCACCGGCTTCTTCCACCACCCGGCGGAGGATGCCCAGTTCAAAAAAGTTGAGGTTATTGCGGTGAAGCCCGTCTGTTTCCAGTTCCGTTCCTTTGTGTTCGGCCCCTCCTATCGCAATCAGTTTTCCTTTCGGACTACTCATTCATCGGGATTTGATTAGCAACAAATGTAACAGAAAATTAATGGAGTGGGGAATGTGAAAATATGCAAATGTGGAAATGTGGAAATGTAGTAGCAGATAGCCACTGAGTCAGGTCATACGTCTTTATATTCCCTTCGTACGCCGCAGGAAACAATACCCCCGGGCCTTTAGCCCTTTATAAATTCCTTTATCCCTTCCACCAGCACATCCAGGTTCTTGGTGGTCGTGTACACATTCGGCGTTACCCGCACACCCACGATATTTTCCCAGTTGATGCCAACCGTGTGTACCCTGTATTTTTCTAATAGAAACGAATCTAAGTCGCCGGGCTTTCTGCCTTCAATGCCTATATTGCCAATGGCACAGCCCCATTTTGGATGAAAGGAGGTGTTCAATTTTACACCCGGAATATCTTTCACCTTATCCATCCAATAATTCTTCAGGTAATGCAGCCTTTTTTCTTTCCGTTCGCTGCCGATCATTTCATGAAATTCAATAGCCTTGCCAATAGCCTGTTCGATAAAGAAAGGACGGGTGCCCAGCGCTTCAAATTTTCGGATATCATCCTTCAGCGGGTTTTCGCTGGTGGCAAACAAAGGATATAGGTTTTTTATCTTGTCTTTCTTCACATACAGCATACCTGTGCCGATAGGCGCATACAACCATTTATGCAGGCTGCTGGCAAAAT
>CALSAT010000396.1:0-4057 GCA_943372905.1 Bacteroides fragilis
AATTTTTGTTTATTGATACAAGTGCCGGTGACGTACAGGCTTTTGAAACCTTTTTGGTGCAGTTCCTCAAATGTAATATCTGCATTACCTGTCTTTTGCTGAATGAGTTTTTCCAGCCAGGTTTCTACTTTATTTCCCCGGTACCAGCCAAAATATTTACGGATACGGCTAATGCCTCCGATAAAGAAGTACCTGCCATTATTGAATTTCCTGAAATTCGTTCCTGTAATGATCTCCTGTATTTCAGGACTTGTATATCCAAGTGAAATAGTTAAGGCAACAACAGCACCGGCAGATGTGCCGCCCACCTTTTCAATGTGCTGCATCATGCCTGCTGATTCCATTTCGCTGATGGCGCCGCAATAGGCAATGCCGCGGATACCTGCTCCTTCAAAAACCAGGTTTTTAATTACCGGTTCTGTTTGGGCATAAGAAAAAAGAAACAGACCGTTAAAAAAGAATAAGAGGGAGATCGTTTTCATATAATAGTATTACAGAGCAATAAAGTTATTGCTCCCAGTGCGGAATCATGGGTAAATGATGTTAAAAGGAGATTCAGCCTATCCTGCCCCAATTTTCTCCGCTTTTGATGCGGTACATGGTCATTTCGCTTACCCCATAATTACTGGCCAATTGCCTGATGGTGATATTTCGATTCTTGTTGTGCAGTACCGCTTTTATCTTTTTTACCTGTGCAGCAGTAAGTTTCAGTCCTTCGGTTTTATTGGCCTGTTTTTCTTTATAGGCGATCTTGGCGGGACTGCCCTGCTGGTGACTGATCATTTGTTCCAATGTGGCCCAGCGAAGATTCCTGATATTATTATCAAGCTTGTTGTGGTTCCGGTGAATTACATATTTATGCTTAGGAGAAGGTTTGGGAAAAAAGAGTTTCGCCATTTCCCGGTGCAGGTATAAAGTGCCTTTATTGTCTGGCCGGTGCAGGTTCAAGGTGCGGTATCCTGTAGTGAGAGAGCCACTGAGCAGTTTACCATCTTTCAGCACATCATTTTTGTAGCTGGCAATTCGTCCGGTACTGGACACTGCATAACGGTTGCGAAGGTGCTTCCATCCTGAAAACAGCAATTGCTTCCAGGTTTCTCCGGCAATTTTTTTGATCATAACATAAGGTTTAAAAAGCCAGGGGACAGGGAGCAATTAATAACAGTGGTACGTGGAAGTTATCAAAGCAGTTAGTATCCTACTAAGATAAAAAAAAGAGCACTATAAACCATATTATTTTTTACCGATCATTTGCAGGAATTCAGCTTCTGAAATGATCTTCACGGTGTTGATCTTCTTTGCCTTTTCCAGCTTGATGCCTGCATCTTCTCCCACTACCAGGTAATTCAGTTTGGCACTTACTCCACTTACAACCTGGCCTCCGTTCTCTTCGGCCATTGCTTCGGCATCGCTTCTTTTAAGTGTAGGTAAGGTGCCGGTGAAAAGAAAGGTTTGCCCGGTCAGGTTACCGGCACTGGTAAGTTGTTTTTTTTCATTCTTAAGCTGAAGGCCCAGTTTTTCCAGTTCTTCCAGCATTTCAATATTGCTTTTATTGCTGAAAAAATGATGGATGCTGCCGGCTACTTTGGGTCCCACATCTTCCAGGTTTTGCAGTTCTTCCAGGGAAAATTTTTTGAACTCCAGGAGATGAGATACGGCCTGCGCCAGTGTTTTAGCGGTGGTCTCGCCTACAAAGCGGATACCCAATGCATAGATCAACCGGTGAAGTGGTTGTTTTTTGGAGTTGGCAATAGCAGTTTGCAGGTTGTCAACGGATTTTTGCCCGAAGCCTTCCATTCCATTAAACACACTGAAGTCGAGGGTGTAAATACCAGGAATGTCTTTTACTATCCCAAGCTCATAAAACTTGCGGACGTTGGCTTCGCCGAAGCCGCGGATATCCATGGCATCTTTACTGACAAAATGAATGATGCGTTCCACCACCTGTGCCGGACATTCAATATTGATACAGCGCCAAACGGCTTCTTCCTCTTCTTTGAATAATTTACTGTTGCAAACAGGGCAGGTGGTGGGGAAAATAATCTTCTTTTCTTTTCCCGTCCGGGCATCGGGCAATGATTTTACAATTTGCGGTATCACATCACCAGCCCGTTCTATCAGCACTGCATCGCCGATGCGCAGGTCCTTTTCTTTTATATACTCTTCATTGTGTACAGAAATACTGCTGACAGTAACGCCACCTACTCCGACCGGCTCCAGTTTGGCTACGGGAGTTACGGCGCCAGTCCTTCCAACCTGGAATTCGACACCCAGTAGTTTGGTAGTGCCTTGTCTTGCTTTAAATTTATAGGCAATGGCCCAACGGGGATGGTGGGAGGTCATTCCCATTTTTTCCTGCAGGGCAATGTTATTCACCTTTATTACCATGCCATCGATCTCATAAGGGAGGTCATCTCGTCCGGCTTCAAAATCACTGCAATATTTTATCACGCCTTCAATGCCATTAAATATCTGCTTCTCTTTTTCGGGGCTGCGAAAGCCGAGTTCCCACAGTAATGCCAGACTGCCGGAGTGGGTGGTCAATTCAACCGGGATCTTTTTACCAGGCAGCAACGAGTAATAGCTGACATGGTATACAAAAGCCTCCAGGTTTCTGCGGGCTGCTTCCTTCGGATCTTTGATGCGCAGTGTACCGGCTGCAGCATTACGGGGATTGGCCAGCGGGGTCAATCCCTGTTCAGCCAGTTTCTCGTTGTACTTCGCAAAATTGTTTTTATTGATGAGTACTTCACCTCTTATTTCCACCTGCTGCAATCCGTAGTCAGAAAACTTTGCGGATAAAGGAATAGTGCGGATCTGTTTGATATTGGTGGTCACTTCATCGCCTTCCACCCCGTCACCACGGGTAGCGCCGCGGGTCAGCATATCATTTTCATAAATAATTGAAATACTGCCACCGTCAAATTTGGGCTCAACACAGTATTCAATCACGGGCAGCCCGGTAAGCTCCCGGGCTTTTCTGTCAAAATCAGTGAGGTCGTCACTATTATAAGAATTATCCAGTGACAGCATAGGAACCAGGTGCTGAACGGTAGGAAAATCTTTTGTCAGGTCCCTGGCCACCCGCTGGGTGGGGGAGTCAGCAATTATTAGTTCGGGGTTTTCTTGTTCTATTTTTTCCAATGCTTTGTAAAGCAGGTCATATTCATAATCGGCAAGCAGGGGATCATTTAAAACATAATACCGGTACTCATGAAAGCGGAGCACCGTACGAAGCGGTTCCAGTTCTTTTTTCTGAACGGCATCCGCCTTTAACTTTTTAAGCAATTCATTAGTAAGTTTTTGTAAATCCCTGGTGGTTTCTTTCGAATACATAAAAAATGAGTTGGCCGGTAAAGTTAATGACTGGTTGCAAAAGGAGTATTGCTGTTCTGCTGCTTTTATGAAAATGGGCAGGGTAGGGGAGGGGCTGCTTTAATAATGAGAGGTCTTCTTATTCGAAAATTGAACGAAGAATGAACGAAGGATGAACGGAGGATAAACGAAGGATGAACAAAGGATGGTAGTTGTTAGGTGCAGGCAGCAGGCTTGTTGCAGGCAAGTAGCAGGCAATGAAGAGGCGGTGTATCCACACTTCCGGAGCATTTAACTAAACTTCCTGTATGGACCCGCCCATACAGCAGCGGGAGTGTGCAGCACTTTGGTTATTGGAGGCGGATGCCAAGGCTATAATCTTCCTGCCAAGATCGTAAAAGTTAATTACATGAGAGAAAAAGGACATACAAACGGATGATTAGTTGAGCAGCCCCCCAAAGGAGTCTGCCATCCGCAAAAAAACATTTGTTTAAATTATTTTTTTTCTTAATTTGGTTCTTTCTGAATCATACACACTCTTCCTTTTAACCATAAGTATTACCGCTGCCGTATGGATGGCATACGGAGACTGTAACTATTAACCCGTTAACCGAGAGGCTATGAGAATTTTTCTTTTACTCGTTTTACTGCAGGCCCATACGGCATACCTGCTGGCACAAACCCCCAACCCTTATCCACCGGGCACTCCGGTAAGTTATGTACGCACCTGGGATGCCATGGC
>CALSAT010000397.1:0-4052 GCA_943372905.1 Bacteroides fragilis
CACCGCTGCCCGGCATGATGATGATCCTGCCGTCAGCTATTCTATTCAATTCAGCGATCAGTTCCACCCCTTCCGGTGCAGCAGGCTGCTGTCCGGAAGTAAGGATACGTTCACAACCGATTTCCATCAATTGTTCCAATGCTGCTACAGGATCTTTACAGCGGTCAAAAGCCCGGTGAAAAGTAACACCCAGCGGATAGGCCGCATTTACCAGTAAAGAAGTTCGTTTGATATCAATTGTACCATCAGCATTTAAAAGACCGATAACCACTCCATCACAACCCAATTGCTTGCAAAGCCTGACATCTTGCATCATGACCTGGAATTCATCTTCTGTGTAAAGAAAATCACCACCCCTGGGACGGATGATGGGGAACAATGATACAGAAAAGGCTTCCCTGCACCGTTTGATGGTCCCAAAAGAAGGAGTTGTTCCTCCCTCCGCCAGATTGGCGCACAGTTCTATCCTGTCTGCGTCTCCCTGTACTGCCGAGCTGGTGGTGGCAAAATCAGAAGTGGCTATTTCAATGATATAGCGGTTATCGGGCATTCTTCTTTTTCATTATGCTTTTTACATTCACCAGTTTTTCTACCCCATTTGCTCTTATAGCATACTGAAATCCCTCATGTATAGCATACGCTCCTGCCTGTCCATTCTTATTCAATGCAATAAAAGCCACTTGTATGTCATTGGCTTTCTCTTTTTTGATTTTTATGATCCGTTGTATCACATTTTTACAGGCCGCTTCTGGTGATAAACCCTGACGCATCAATTCCACTACGGTGTGAGATCCAGCCACTCTGATCACATCTTCACCCTGACCGGTTGCCGTACAGGCACCCACCTCATTATCAACAAATAAGCCGGCACCAATAATAGGCGAATCACCAACCCTTCCACGCATTTTGAAACCAGCGCCGCTGGTGGTGCAACTGCCACTCAGGTTTCCATGGGTGTCCATTGCCACCATGCCTATCGTATCATGATTCCATTCTCCATTGCTTAATTTGGTTGGCGCAAAAGGTCCATGCTCCTTTTTATTCTCAATATTGATAGCTGGTGGTGTATACTTCGATTCCTTTAACCATTCGTCATAATTTTCCTGACCCTCTTTCGATAATTTTTGCTCTTCTAAAGGAAACCCTTCTGCTACAGCAAATTGCTGGGCACCTGCCCCCACCAGCATTACATGCGGTGTTTTCTCCATTACCCTCCGGGCGACAGATATAGGATGCTTAATTCTTTCCAGGAAAGCGACACTGCCACAATTAAAATGTTCATCCATAATGCAGGCGTCAAGTGTCACAAAGCCGTCCCTGTCAGGATTCGCCTGCAGGCCAACGCAACAGTTCTTTGAAGCCTCAGTTACCATCACTCCTTTTTCCACCGCATCCAATGCCCTACCTCCCTTAGATAATACTTCCCAGGCACCTTTATTTGCCTTTAACCCGGCATCCCAGGTGGAAATAACAACCGGATTTCCTTTCACGGAAGCTGTGGTTTCTTTTCCCTCTGCTACCTTGCTCAATAGCATTGCAGCTGAACTTAACACAGAGGATTCGATGAACTTTCTTCTATTGATCATGTTTAAGGTATAACGGTACCGAAATTACTGGTTTCAGGTTCAAAAAAGAGAAAAAACGTTAACAACCCCGTGTGAATATAAATTTGATGTTGCAACATTGACTTTGTATATTTGCATTACAAAACACAAACATGAAAATAGAGATCATCTCAGGAAGTCCCCGGCAACAAGGCGTAACCCGCAGAGTTGCGTTGCACCTGCAAAGCTGGTTCAAACAAAACACCAGCCATGAAACAGGCATTATTGACCTGAAAGACTGGGCCATTCCGGCTGTTCAATCCGTTTGGGTTTCACCGGATAAAGCCCCTATAGAATTTCAACCGCTTGCCCGCAGAATATTTGAAGCAGATGCGTATATAATAGTAACCCCTGAATACAATGGCAGTTATTCTCCCGCAATGAAAAACTTGCTGGACCATTTTCCCAAAAGGCACCATAAACCCTTCGGACTTGTTACCGCCTCACCCGGTGCAATGGGTGGCATGAGAGCTTCACAACAATTACTTCAATTAGTTCCTGCGCTGTTCGGTATTGCCTCCCCCTACCTGCTCATCGTTCCGGCAGTAGATAAAAAATTTGGTGTTGAAGGAGAACTGCTGGAAGAGTCATTCCAGAGCAATGTAAATAATTTCGTAGCAGAGTTCTTATGGCTTTCAGAAAAGGTAGTTGATGAAAAAGTAACCATTTAAAAAAGGAGATTAATATGAAAAACATTCTTCATAAAGCGGATACAAGAGGCCATGCAAACCATGGATGGTTAGATTCCTATCACACATTTAGTTTTGCGGGTTATCATGATCCGGAAAGAGTTCACTTCGGTGCCTTACGGGTTTTGAATGATGACACAGTAGCACCAGGCATGGGTTTTGGCACCCACCCGCATGATAATATGGAGATCATTTCAATTCCAACCTACGGCGATCTGGAGCATAAAGACAGTATGGGTAATACACAAGTGATCCGACAGGGTGATGTGCAGGCTATGAGTGCAGGCACCGGCATACAACATGGTGAAAAGAACAAGAATAAAGACAAGGACGTGAAGTTTTTTCAGATATGGGTATTCCCCAATGAGAAAAATGTAGTACCACGGTATGATCAGCAAAGTTTTGCAGAGGAAGACAAGCACAATAAACTGCTTACAGTAGTTTCACCGGTCGGCAGTAATGACGGCGGAGTCCAAATTCACCAAAATGCCTGGTTCAGTATGGCTAAACTTGACAAAGGCATCAATATCAATTATACGCTTCGCAATAAAGACAATGGTGTTTATGCTTTCGTTATTGAAGGTGATATAACCATTAATGAAATAAAACTGAATCGCAGAGACGGTTTAGGTATCACAGAAACAGGTTTGCTGGAATTAAAAGCCGACAGTGATACAGAAATACTGCTGATGGAAGTCCCTGTGTAAAATCGAGAACACTACAACCTGGAAATACATTACTATGTCAAACACTAAACAAATAGAAGCTGTCATCGCCCCGCCACCTGCACACATGGTAGGCGACGGATTCAGGGTGCATGGATTTTTTCCGGGTGGCCGGATCGATAAAAGAAGAATGAGTCCATTCTTTATGATGGATTATGGTTCTAAGATTGAATTCAGTCCCTCCAATCAACCAAGAGGCGTTGGTGTACACCCCCATGCCGGTTTTGAAACGGTGACCATTGCCTATCATGGCAGGATAGCCCACCACGACAGTGCAGGCAACAGCGGTATCATCGGCGAGGGAGATGTACAATGGATGACAGCCGGTGCCGGTCTTTTACATAAAGAATATCATGAGGAGAATTTCAGTAAAACAGGCGGCTTGTTTCAGATGGTACAACTGTGGGTCAATCTTCCGGCAAAATATAAAAAGACAAAACCCAAATACCAGGAAATAATCAATGCGGCTATGGGCCGCCACTACCTGGCAGATCAGCAAAGCTTTATTGAGGTCATTGCCGGTGAATATAACGGCACTAAAGGCCCTGTTTCCACTTTTACACCCCTGCATGTATATAATGCGAGGTTGAAAAAAGGCGCTGCAGCCACACTTAATTTTCCGGCCACTTACAATACGGGCCTCTTAGTTACAAATGGGAAAGCGACGATCAACGGGACAGAGGTCAATACAGATCATTTTGTGTTATTTAAAAATGATGGAGAAGATATTTCAATTGATGCTACAGAAGATACCATCATCCTGGTACTGTCCGGCGAACCTATTGACGAACCAATCGCCTCTTACGGCCCATTCCTGATGAATACCTGGCAGGAAGTGGAACAGGCTATTGCCGATGTGAATGCAGGAAAGTTTGGAGTGCTGGAGGAATAGTTACTAGTCCATTGTCAGGAGTAATACTGACTTTCTTCACTATGATTAATCACTGTTGCCTTCGGTCAGTAACTATCTATTCCCCTTCTTTTCAATAAAAGCGATCAGATTCTTCCTTGCATTATTCTGTATCTTTTTCTTC
>CALSAT010000398.1:0-4038 GCA_943372905.1 Bacteroides fragilis
TTCATGGCCGTAAAATTCTGACCGCCGTAGAGTATCTCCCCATCATCCGGTTCAAAGAGGCCCACCATACATTTCTGCAATACGGTTTTACCGCTGCCGCTGGAGCCAATGATCAGGTTGCACTGCCCGGCTTTCATTACGCAGCTTACATCTTCTATCACGACCTTGTCGTCAAAACTTTTCTTTATATTTTTTACTTCGATCATGAGAGAAGCTGCGAGCGGTTAGCTGCGGGTTTCGGGTTTAGTCGTTTTTGTTTCAGGTGTCAAAAAAAACAAATCGGCATTAGTAATACATTTTATTTTATCAGCGATAGTAACACGGATCATCTTCGTCGCAGCCTGTCCCGTCCTCAGGCGGGATCGCACACTTCATCGTTCGGTTCATTGTTCATCAAATACAAACAGCCCCATCACTATTTCGGTAGCAGCAAGGCTGACAAAATATAATCACAAAACAGGATCAATATACAACTCACCACCACCGCTTTGGTGCTGGCCCTGCCAATTTCTAAAGCGCCTCCCTTTACATAATAGCCATAAAATGCGGGTATACTTGAAATGATAAAGGCAAACACATAGGCTTTAATAAGCGCAAAGATCACATTAAATGGTACAAAGAATTCCAGCAGGCCTTTGTCGTAATCGCTGGCGGAAAGTATTCCGGATGCCACGCCGGCCAGTCTTCCGCCCCAGATGCCCAGCGCCATCGCCATTACCACCAGCAGCGGTATCATCAGCAGGGCGGCCACTATTTTGGGCATTATCAGGTATGCTTTGGTATTGATACCCATGATCTCCAGCGCATCAATCTGTTCACTGACCCGCATATTTCCCAACTCACTGGCTATACGGCTGCCAGCCACACCGGCCAGCACAATACATACCAGGGTAGGGGCAAACTCCAGTATCACGGTATCCCGTACGATCTGTCCAATAGTAGAAGGGGGGATCAACGGGCTTACCAACTGGTAAGCTGTTTGTATGGTGGATACCGCTCCAATAAAAACGGAAATAATAGCCACAATGCCCAGTGATCCAAATCCTATCTCGGTACACTGGTGGATGAATTCTTTCCAGTACATCCGGGCATTTTCGGGCTTTGAAAACATGCCCTTTATCATCAGAAGGTACCGGCCTATATCGCTGAAAATCGTCATTTCGGGTGTAAAATACGGAGGAAAACTGAGAGGTTTATTAGTTAATTAGTTTATCAGTTTACAGGGTCTTGATAGTTCAGGTTTTTCTAAAGCATGTAAGCTCTCAGATGAACGGGTTCTACCTAATAAACCAATTAACTAGTTAACCATTTAACTTATAAACCAAACTCTACATATCCTTACTTACTTTGCGAAAGCGCTTCCACCATTTTGACCGTTTGACGATCTCGTGGGTAGCGTTTTTACTCTTTATCTGTGCATCCACCACGGCGATCAGCGCCATGTTGATGATGCTGCGTACCGAACTGCCCAATTGAAGTATATGCACCGGCTTATTCAGTCCTAATAATATTGGCCCCACGGCATCGGCAGTTTCCAGCTCCTTCATCAGGTTATAAGCAATATTACCGGCTGCCAGGTTTGGAAAGATCATTGTGTTCACATCCTGGTCCACCAGTTCGCTGAAGGGATAATTCTCTTTCATCAATTCCTTGTTGAAAGCCACACTGGCCTGCATTTCTCCATCTACCAGCAGCGAAGGCATTTTTTCTTTTACCAACCGGCGGGCTTCTGCCACCAGTCTTGCTTCCGGAGAGTCACTGCTGCCAAAGTTGGAATAGCTGAGCATGGCTATCCGGGGTATGATATTAAAACTGCGTACTTCTTTGGCCGCCAGCAAGGTTATTTCTGCCAGTTCTTCTGCTGTAGGGTTAAAGTTGACGGTGGTATCTGCCAGGAACAGCGGGCCTTTCTTGGTCAGCATCAGGTACATACCAGCTATTTTCTTCACGCCAGGTTCCGTACCGATGGTTTGTAATGCCGGGCGGATCGTATCAGGATAGTTTTTGGCAAGGCCTGATATCATCGCATCTGCATCACCACATTCCACCATCATACAGCCATAGTAGTTGCGGTCTTTCATTATCTTTTTTGCCTCGTAAGCATTGAAACCTTTTCTTCCTCTTTTGGCAAAAAATAACTCAGCGTATTTGTTTCTTCTTTCTTCCATCTCATCACTTCGGGGGTCGAAGATGGGCAGTCCTTCCAGGTCGATGCCATTCGCATCAGCAATGGTTTTGATCTTGCCTTCATCGCCCAATAAGATGGGATAGCCGATCCCTTCATCAAAGATGATCTGGGCGGCTTTCAATATCTTGACATTGTCGGCTTCGGCAAATACAATACGCTTGGGGTCACGCCGGGCCTTGTTGCCGATCACCCTCATTACCTGGTTATCGAGGCCCAGGCGTTTGTTCAGGCTGGTGATGTATTTATCCCAGTCGGTAATGGGGTGCTTGGCCACTCCACTTTCCATTGCTGCTTTGGCTACTGCCGGGGCTACTGTGGTCAGCAGCCTGGGATCGAGTGGCTTGGGGATGATATAGTTTTCACCGAAGGTGATGTTCTTTTCATTGTAGGCCATGTTCACAATGTCCGGCACGGGTGTTTTGGCCAGTTCAGCCAGCGCTTTTACAGCGGCCAGTTTCATTTCTTCATTGATGTTTTTGGCCCTTACATCCAATGCACCGCGGAAGATGTAGGGAAAGCCCAATACATTATTTACCTGGTTGGGATAATCGCTGCGGCCGGTAGCCATGATGATGTCTTTGCGGGCACCGGTGGCATCTTCCCAACTTATTTCCGGGTCGGGATTGGCCATGGCAAATACGATAGGGTTTTTGGCCATGCTCTTTACCATATCGGCCGTTACACAGTTACCAGCACTCAGTCCGATGAAAACATCTGCGTCCTTCATGGCCTGTGCCAGTGTCATCTCGTTTTTGGCATTGGCAAATTTTAGTTTAAAGTCTTCCAGTTCGGTGCGGCCTTTGTGCAGTACGCCTTTACGGTCGAACAGCAGGAAGTTTTCATGTTTGGCACCCAGTGCTTCATACAGCATGATGCAGGCCATGGCAGCGGCGCCGGCGCCATTGACCACAAACTTTACTTTCTCTATTTTCTTCTTCTGTATTTCCAGTGCATTTAATAATGCTGCAGCGCTGATGATGGCCGTACCGTGCTGATCGTCGTGCATCACCGGGATGTTCATCTGCTTTTTCAGTTCCCGTTCTATATAGAAACATTCCGGCGCTTTGATATCTTCCAGGTTGATGCCGCCAAAAGTGGGCTCCAGCGATTTTACTATTTGTACAAACTTTTCCGGGTCTTTTTCATTGATCTCGATATCAAACACATCAATATCAGCAAAGATCTTGAACAGTACTCCCTTTCCTTCCATTACGGGTTTACCGGCTTCCGGACCGATATCGCCAAGGCCGAGTACGGCAGTACCATTGCTGATAACGGCCACCAGGTTTCCTTTGGCGGTGTACTTATATACGTTCTCAATATTCTCGGCAATCTCCAGGCAGGGGGCGGCCACACCGGGTGAATAGGCAAGGGAGAGGTCCCGTTGGGTTTTGGCTTCTTTGGTGGGCACTACTTCTATCTTTCCCGGCCTTCCTTTGGCATGATATTCAAGTGCCTGTTGCTTGCGTAGATCGTTGGACATAGAAAATTATTAAGTTACCAACTGCTGAAATGCAGCTCAGCTAAATGGGCTGCAATGTACAAAATAATATTCCGAACGGGTTTTTAGGTAAAATGGCCGGAAAGGGGTGAAGGACAAAAGGTTAAGGCCGGGAGAGAGGCCGCAGGTAACACCCGCCAGGCGGCTGATCGTACATTCTTACGGAGGCAATAGGGCAGCAGCAAGTACAGGTTTACTTACGCTGCTGCATTTCCCGCCCGTTCTTACCGGTTTGGTCCTTTGCACCCCCCTTCGGAAGGGGTCGCACCCCCTTCGGAACGCCCCTATATCCCCTTCGGAAGGGGTCGCACCCCCTTCGGAACGCCCCTATATCCCCTTCGGAAGGGGT
>CALSAT010000399.1:0-4019 GCA_943372905.1 Bacteroides fragilis
TAACCTGCTCACAAATGCTATTCATTTTTCTGAAAAGGGAACAATTGTGATCGGTGCCGCCACAGAAGAAACGGCAACGGTAATAACCGTAACTGATGAAGGAGTAGGCATGACGCCAGAGCAGATTCAAAACATAATGGCCGATCAGTTCATCATCTCTTCAGCCAATATTGATAAAAGAAAAGGGAACGGGCTGGGATATCTTATCATAAAAGACCTGCTGAAAATGATGGGGGCTTCCTTATCTATTACCAGCGAAAAAGGGAAAGGAACTATTGTTTCCATTAATATTCCAGACAGCGCAGGTAAGTAAGCCTTTCTCCCTCATACTATTAGTGCCGTTCTTATCCCGCATGTATTTCATCCCTGTATTTCTCCTTCGTAGTTTTTCTTCTCTCTGTCCGTCATTATTTTCCAGTCAGGCACTGAATTTGTTAATACTCTCTTATAAAACCATTCTTCTATGAGAAAACCTATACTCCTTGTAGTGCAAACCCTGCTGTTCAGCACTGCTTTCTTTGTCACCACACAAAATTTTATTCATGCTCAGCCTGTTATAGGTTTCAGCAATTTCATCACCTCGGGTTTATCATCCCCTGTTGATATCACCGGCGCCGGTGACGGCACCAACCGTCTCTTCATAGTAGAACAGGGCGGAAGAATCCGCATCCACAATGGCACAACGCTGCTGGCAACACCATTTTTGGATATGAGTACCCTCATCACCAGCGGTGGAGAGCGGGGGTTGCTCAGCGTGGCATTTCATCCTGATTATGAAACCAATCGCTATTTCTTTGTGTACTACACCAACCTTAGTGGTGATATTACCATTGGCCGCTACCAGTCGCAGGCAGGCAATCCCAACCTCGCCGATCCATTAAGTGGTGTGGTATTACTCAGCATTCCCAAACCATTTTCCAATCACAATGGTGGCGACCTGAACTTCGGACCAGATGGTTACCTCTATTTTGGTACTGGTGATGGTGGCAGCGGCGGCGATCCTAATAACTATTCGCAAAATGGGTTGTCTCTGCTCGGCAAGATGATCCGCATCAATGTAAATAATTTTTTAACCCCTCCTTATTATACAATACCAGCCGATAACCCCTACGTTGCCGATCCAAATGTAGATGATCATATCTGGGCCCTCGGTCTTCGCAATCCCTGGCGCTGGAGCTTCGACCGCAACACCAATGATATGTGGATCGCTGATGTGGGACAAGGGAGTTGGGAAGAAGTGAATTTTCGTGCCGCCGGTACTACCGGGGGTGTAAACTATGGCTGGCGCTGTTATGAAGGAAACGCCCCGTACAATACAGCAGATTGTTTGCCACAGGCCAGTTATACATCGCCCGTATTTGTTTACCCGCATGTATTTGCTACGGGCGGCTTTTCCATTACCGGCGGCTTTGTATATCGTGGTACTGAGTACCCCGTGCTGCAGGGATATTATATCTGTGCAGACTATGTCTCCGGCAATGTATGGCTCATCAATTCCGATGGGGCAGGCGGATGGATAACCCGGCGGCAAGCCGGTCTGCCGGGAAATATTTCTGGTTTTGGTGAAGCAGAGAACGGAACACTGTATGCAGTCTCCCTTGGCGGAAGTGTATATAAAGTTGACGTGACAACTGTTTTACCATTATCACTGCTATCTTTTTCGGGGAAAAAACAACCCGGTTATAATCAATTATTATGGGAAGTAACTGCTTCACAAAATATCCACCGTTTTATAATTGAATACCGAAGTGAAAACGGCAACTGGCTGACTTCCGGAGATGTGCAGGCTGTCAATCAGGCCGATGATCAGCAATACCAATTCAGGCATTATACTCCCGAAACAGGAAAACTGTTTTACCGGTTACAGATAGAAGAAGATAACGGCTCCGTTACATACTCACCGGTCATCAGTATCAATGGAAAAGAGACCGGAAAGATCAAGGTTTTCCCAACAGTCATTAACAACCAGTTACTCCAGGTCATTGCAGAAAAAGAGGTCACTGGTATAACAATCCTCGATGGAAGTGGAAGATCGGTCTTAATAAGATCAACCGGGCGGCAGCAGGGCTATTTCACAGTTTCACTCCCGGCATTACAGCGGGGAATATATTGGGTGCAATTGCAAACGGCCGCAGGAAATGAAACAGCCAGGATCATAATAGAATAAAAATTCTCATCCCGCTAAGAGAAAACACCTTAGCGGGATGATCATTTACTTTTCACTAATCTTTTTCATCATCTCAGCTACCAACTCCCCTTCAAAACCCCTTTGATATAGATAATCCATTGTTTTTTTCTTACGTACCAGGTATTGCTCACTTTTTAAGGAAGCATATTTTTCTCTGGCAGTTTTATTCAATACCGATAAATACTCCTCTTCATTAATCTGTTTCAATGCTTTTTTGATGCAATATTCACTTACCTGCTTTTGCTTCAGTTCGTATTTTATTTTCACCCGGCCCCATTGTTTCGCCCGGAATTTTCCTCCGGCATACGCAATGGCAAAGCGTTCTTCATTCAGGTAGCCTTCTTCTATCAATGCAGATATTATTTCATCATGCTCCTTTTTCCAAACGCCAAGGCTATATAGTTTTTCCTTTACTTCAGCATGGCAACGTTCCTGGTAAGCACAGTAATGCTTCAGTTTCTGCAGCGCCTGTTCTTTCGTCAGTTGCTTTTTATACATACAACAAAAGTAAGATGGCTATGTATATAGAAACTGTAGGCCAACATAAAACTTCTGTGGCCTCTCTCAACATTAATCCCGGCTATGTTAATTTTCTCTCCCGTTAATAAATCCCCCCTTCCAGCTACAGTGTACTCACAGGTAATACAGTCATCCCACTCAATACTGTGGGGTAAACACAGTAGTTAAGCTGGTCGCAAAAAAAGCAAATCTGCCTTACATCTTACATATACACGATTATAAGGCTTTACTATTTATACCTGTTCTCGCTAAAACACAATGTTGCAACTGTTACTTTACACTGTTTCGTCTTTTGCGGGAAAATTCATCCCCCGCTTCGGTGGGGAAGACTGTGAGTTTGAAAACTTATATTCTCACAATATCCCGATCTCCGGGCGGGTTTTTTTAACATTAAAAGCAAAAGAAATTAACCAGGCCGACCATTCCTCTATTTGCTCCGGGGCCCGGGTATTCACTATCTCCTCAAAAATTCACGATACTTTCACGAGACCTTCACGAGACCCTCACGGGACCCTCACGAGACCTTCACGGGACTTTCAACCATGCCTGGACGCCTATTCACCCGTTTCCGGGTCGGGGCATAACCGGCGCACACCCGATCTGGCAAGGTTTCGGCAAAATAGCCGAGTCGGTAGCACCTTACCGACAGAGTTACCCGTCGTGTCTTTCTCATGATAAGAATTAAACAAAAGATCAGGGTACGCTGTAGCATTTTTCAGGAGAGATGCGCCGGAGAACTTTATAATTCCTACTTACTTCTTGATCTCTTCCTTTAGCTTATCCACTTCCTTCCCCACCAGGAAAACTGCAGGCTCACTTATCCCATCTGCATTTATATTACCATCGCTGAAAGGAACTCCCTGCTGGTCCAGCGCCTGAATGGTCCATACAAACTGTTTTGTCCGCACATTCGAGCGGGAAGTACTCACACCCGCTTTTTGGGTATTCGTTGAGTCAGCTTCATTTCCTTTTACACCCTGTTTAGTTCTTACGTTGGATCGGGAGGTGCTTACACCCGCCCTCAGTTCATTATCTGCATCAGCTTCGTCAATCATTCCTAATTGGGGCTGCCAGATGTACTGTGTGGTGCCAACCACGTCTTTTACTAATAACGGCTGATTGCTCCGCATTGCCTGTACCGGTTGTTGCTTTTCCAATACTTCAAAAACCATAATGCGGTAGGTTACGGGAAAAACGGGCCTGGGGGATATGGGTGTCCATCGGAAAGTGATAGCGGTTTGCGCCAGTTTCGGGTCCAGCAGTATATCGTTTGCTGGCATTACCGGGATGGAAAGCTGAAAAGAGGCAAGAT
>CALSAT010000400.1:0-4018 GCA_943372905.1 Bacteroides fragilis
AGATCCGTAAGCCGGATACCGAAAGAAATTGAAGGTAATAGTGTGATCAACATCAATAAAGATGCCGCTGAGCCAGGGGAAGCAAGCCGGAAAATTCACGGTAAAGTACTGATTACCCGCAAAGACGGAGAAAAAGAGCTTTATGATATGGGCAGTGAGGAAAGCCGTGCTTCTTTTGAAAAAAAGTACGGAGTAAAGCTGGAAGATATCGTTCCACCCCCGCCGCCGCCAGCCGCACCTGGTGCACCAACTGCGCCTGATACCTATGCACCAGCCGCCCCGCCTGCTCCGCCTGCACCGGTAAAACTACCGGCAAGTGTAAAGAGTATTAATGTAAATAATAACAAAGCCACTGTATTACTAAAGAGCGGGCAGCATGAGAACTATGATTTAAACAATAAAGAGCAAAGAGCAAAATTTGAAATCAAGTACGGAGAATTTGCGCCGCCGCCACCGCCACCCCCGCCACCAGCCATGTCTGAAAATGATCTGCCCGGAGTAGTAATAGTGGAGGAAAGAAAATTAGAAGAACCCAGGGTTATTGAAGCAAGGTTGGTTGGAGTAAGAACGTCAGACGGGCTTAGTCAGGCGGCAACAACGCCTTTGTATGTATTGGATGGCAATGTGATTGCGCCAGGCGAGGTAAACAGAATATCTCCGTCAGCCATAGCATCTGTAGATGTGCTGAAAGGAGAAAAAGCAATAACCGCCTATGGAGATAAAGGGAAAGACGGTGTGGTGGTTATTAAAACAAAAGATAAAACTAGTGGAGTGTACGAGGAGGTGGTCGTGAAAGGATATCCCTCTTCAAAGAAAATAGTAAACGGGCAGTTGCTTGTGTACTCCCCTGATGTGGATACGAAGGAGAAAAAAGGGGTGATCATATTGGATGGGAAAGAAGTGTCCCACGAGGTAAAGGAATTAAAAGGCACTTTTACGTTGATTACCCTCACTAGAGAAGAAGCTATAAAAAAATACGGAGAAAAAGGAAAAGACGGAGTGATTGAAATTACGACTGTAAAACAATAATATTTACCTGTTGCAGCAACAAAGCCGCTCTGCAATGGCGGCTTTGTTTATTTAAAGGCTTATTTAATTGTCTATTTACTCCTACCTGCTAATTATAAATAATACCAGGGGTTCCTTTTGGCTGCCCACATATACTTTCGCATATTCCTCCAGAAGGCCAGTACCATATAAAGAATGATCGGGGAACCCATAGCAAGGACGGAGGCGTACATAAAATACTGCCGGATCTTACTGGTGGCAATCCCCATACGGTTGCCAATGGCCGAACAAACGCCAAAGGCATTCCATTCCACAAAGCTTTTGAATTTGTTCATGTAGCTAATTTAGAAAAATTAAACCATTCGCCCAATTATACGTTAGAAGGACAGGTGTTTTTTCGTACTTTCGCTGCACTTTAGGAAGGCCATAGTCGATAGTCCATGGTCGACAGTATTTCTGCCAAACAAAGGGCTATCTCACAACCAGGAATTCTTAATTCTTATTTTTTAATCATTAATTAATTGCTCCTCATGGTATTCGATCTCGATCTTATCAAGAAACTCTACGCTGAAATGCCCGCTAAAGTTGACGCTGCCCGCAAAATACTGGGCCGCCCGCTTACACTGGCCGAAAAGATCTTGTACTCTCATCTTTGGAAAGGAGTGGAAGTAAAGGATTTTCCCCGTGGCAAGTCTTATGTTGATTTTGCGCCAGACAGGGTAGCTATGCAGGATGCTACCGCACAGATGGCCTTGCTGCAGTTTGATACGACCGGCCGTAAAAGAGTGGCCGTGCCAAGTACTGTACATTGCGATCACCTGATAGTGGCCAAAACTGAGGGAAAGACCGATCTGGCAAAGGCGAAAACGGATAATGAGGAAGTATTCAATTTTTTATCGACCATTTCAAATAAATACGGTATTGGTTTCTGGAAACCCGGTGCCGGTATCATTCACCAGGTAGTTCTGGAGAATTATGCTTTCCCCGGAGGTATGATGATTGGCACCGACAGCCATACGGTGAACGCTGGTGGACTGGGTATGGTGGCCATTGGAGTAGGGGGTGCAGATGCCTGTGATGTAATGGCTGGCCTGAGCTGGGAATTACTGATGCCGAAATTGATCGGTGTAAAGCTGACCGGCAAACTGAATGGCTGGGCTGCGCCAAAAGATGTGATCTTGAAAGTGGCCGGTATCCTGACTGTAAAAGGCGGTACCAATGCCATTGTTGAATACTTTGGAGAGGGGGCAACTTCTATGAGCTGTACCGGTAAAGGAACCATTTGTAATATGGGAGCGGAGATCGGCGCTACTACTTCTACATTTGGATATGATGAAAGTATGAGCCGCTACCTGTCTGCAACCGGCCGTGCCGAAGTGGCCGCAGAAGCGGGTAAAATAAAAGAATACCTGACTGGTGATCCAGAAGCCTATGCTAACCCGGAAAAGTATTTTGACCAGGTAATTGAAATTAATTTAGATACACTCGAACCGCATCTGAATGGTCCTTTTACTCCTGATCTGGCAACACCTATTTCTGAAATGAAAGAAGCGGCTGCCAAAAATGGATGGCCTACTAAAATTGAATTTGGTTTGATCGGTAGTTGCACCAACTCTTCTTATGAAGATATCAGCCGGGCGGTAAGTTTGGCGAAGCAAGTGTCAGCAAAAGGATTAAAGTTAAAATCAGAATTTACGATCACTCCCGGCAGCGAGCAGGTTCGTTATACCATTGAAAGAGACGGATTCCTGGATATTTTTGAAAAGATCGGTGCCACCGTATTTGCCAATGCCTGCGGCCCCTGCATTGGTATGTGGGACAGGATGGGTGCGGAAAAGCAAGAGAAGAACACTATTGTCCATTCTTTCAACAGGAACTTTGCCAAACGGGCGGATGGCAATCCCAATACCATGGCTTTTGTGGCTTCTCCCGAATTAGTAACAGCATTGGCTATTGCCGGTGATCTGAATTTTAATCCCTTGACTGATACGCTGACCAACGATAAAGGCGAGCAGGTAAAACTGGATCCTCCGGTGGGTGATGAATTACCGGTAAAGGGTTTTGCGGTAGAAGATGCCGGTTACCAGGCACCTGCTGAAGATGGCAGCAAAGTACAGGTGGATGTAAAACCCGACAGCAAAAGGCTGCAGTTATTGGCGCCTTTCCCCGCCTGGGAAGGAACCGATCTGAAAGGATTGAAATTGCTCATCAAAGCAAAAGGGAAATGTACCACTGATCATATCAGCATGGCAGGTCCCTGGTTAAAGTTCCGTGGCCACCTGGACAATATCAGCAATAATATGCTGATCGGCGCATTGAATTTCTTTAATGAGAAAACAGACAGCGTAAAAAACCAACTAACAGGCGAATATGGAACAGTACCCAATACACAGCGGGCTTATAAAGCGGCTGATGTAGGAACGATCGTTGTGGGTGATGAAAACTATGGAGAGGGTTCATCAAGAGAACATGCAGCTATGGAACCGAGACATCTGGGTGTAAGGGTGGTATTAGTTAAATCTTTTGCCCGTATACATGAGACGAACCTGAAGAAGCAGGGTATGCTCGGTATCACATTTGCTAATAAAGAAGATTACAACAAAATACTGGAAGACGATACAATTGATGTGATCGGCCTGACCTCCTTCACACCTGGTAAGCCTTTGCAATTGGCATTGAATCATGCAAACGGAACCAGCGAAACTATTGACGTTAATCACAGTTACAATGAGCAGCAGATAGAATGGTTTAAGGCAGGTGGGGCATTGAATGTGATCCGCAGTGAATTTTCAAAAGGTTGATCAGAACACTGGTTGAAGTAATATACCTGGAAGGCAAAAAGTCACGAAGTTTCAGATGTAAATGGTTACATCTCTTCGTGACTTTGTTTTTCAGGCAATAAAAATGCAGCCTATACTCATGGGTTGATAGTAGTAAGTAATCTTCCGCCGGGTAACTCGCTGGATGTATAGAAAAGTTTCAGTAATCCGGTTCCTTTTTTCTTCAAACC
>CALSAT010000401.1:0-4009 GCA_943372905.1 Bacteroides fragilis
CCTACTATACCAATGGTAAATAAGGCGATCGAGAGAAATATGTAATAATTAATAGGCATACACTCAAGTTATGGACTAAGAGTTTGGAATTCAGTGTTCAACTTTTAATTCTAAATTCTTCACTCTGCACGTTCTATTCCTTTTTTCCAATGACTACAGCACCTACCATTGCACTTAAAAACAGCACACTGCTTATTTCAAAAGGCACTACATAGGTGGTAAATAGTTCTTTTCCCAGATTTTTGATAAGTCCGATATTTCCTTCATTCACCAGCGCCTGCTGATCCTTCATATCCGTATCCTTCAATGCGGCCACCAGTACCAACAGCAAACAGCCACCGGCTACCGCCCCTGCCATCTTCAGCCAGCGGCTCTTTTGCGGCTCGGTCTCCTTATTCAGATTCATCAGCATGATCACAAACAGGAACAATACCATAATGGCCCCGGCGTACACTATGATGTTCACGATCGCCAGGAACTGTGCATTCAATAAAATATAATGACCGGAAATAGCAAAGAAGGTAACGATGAGCCACAGCACACTGTACACAGGGTTCTTGCTGGTAATCACCATCAGGGCGCTGAAAATAGCCACCACAGAAAGAAACCAAAATAATACTTGAGTAATTCCCATTTTCTCTAAACAGTTTTTTGCCGTTGGCAATTATTAATTAATCCGTATTAATTAATAATCCTTTCGCCCACCGCTTTTTCGTATGCCTCTTTATCATTCACCGGATGCGGTATCAATAAATCTTCTTTCTTATAAATAAATCCTTTTCTGCCATAATTAGCCGGAGCAAAGGTCTGCGACAGGTATATCGCATCCTTCGGACAAGCTTCTTCACATAAGCCACAGAAGATACAGCGCAGCATGTTGATCTCGTACTTTGCCGCATATTTTTCTTCCCTGTACAAATGTTCTTCTCCCGGCAACCGTTCTGCCCCCTCCATGGTGATGGCTTCCGCTGGACACGCTACTGCACATAAACCGCAGGCCGTACAATTTTCTCTTCCTTCCGCATCACGGTTCAACACATGCAGGCCACGGAACACTTTCGAAAAGCTCCTTTTCTGCTCCGGGTAATTGATCGTCGCCTTTTTCTTGAACAGGTGACTAATGGTAATACCCATGCCTTTCATGATATTCCAGAGATAAATACTCTCTAAGAAAGTCATTGGTTTACGGTCTACCGGTTTTGCTCTTTGAGTTAACATACTTTATGAAAAGTTCGCAAATATCTGTAATTCAAAATTTAAAAGTAAAAATTAAAATAGTTGCTACACTATGATATGTTTTGCCTTTTAAGTTTTTGTTCTTTATTTTTTTAATAACAACATCACTGCCGCCGAAATGATCATATTCGCCAATGCCAGCGGTATCAGTTTCTTCCAGCCCAGGTTCATCAGTTGGTCATACCGGAACCGGGGAATCGTCCACCGGATCCAGAGGAACACAAACAGGAAGAATGATATTTTAGCCATCAGCACACCAAAACTTATCATCGACATCCAGAATGAACTCAATCCCCAGGTTGATTCGTCCACAAACGGAATATCATATCCGCCAAAGTACACTGTTGCCATCACCGCACTGCTGATAAACATATTGATATATTCCGCAAAGAGATAGAATCCCAGTTTCATGGAAGAGTACTCCTGGTGGTAACCAAAGTTCAGCTCGTTCTCTGCTTCCGGCAGGTCAAAAGGAGTGCGGTTACATTCTGCCAGGGCGCATACAAAAAAGATGATAAATCCAAGCGGCTGGTAAATGATATGCCAGCCATTTTCCACCTGGCTCCGTACTATCTCGCTCATTTGCAAAGAGCCTGTCATGAACAGTACCGCTATCAGTGCCAGGCCCATCGGCAATTCGTACGATACCATTTGCGAAGCGCCACGGATAGCCGCCATCAGTGAGAACTTATTGTTGGAGGCCCATCCGCCGATCATAATACCATACACACCCACACTCACCACACTGAACACTAAAAGAATACCCATGTCCACATCTGCCACCTGCATAGGAATAACGCTGCCACCTTTCGTTACAAACGGCGCCGCCCAGGGAATAACCGTGCTGGTCACCAGGGCTGTTATCATGGCCAATCCAGGACCGAGTATGAACAATATTTTGTTAGACGCTAAAGGAATGATCTCTTCCTTGAAAAATAACTTGCCGCCATCTGCCAGTGGCTGAAAAATACCAAACGGCCCGGCCCGGTTGGGACCACGCCGGTCCTGCAGCCAGGCGGCCACTTTTCTCTCAGCATAAGTGGTGTACATGGCAATAAAGAATGACAGGCCGATGATAGCCGCTATCAGTATTGCTTTACCTAAAATGAACCACAGGTCAATCGATAATAAAATCATGTTCTTCTCAAATTAGTTGGTCAGTAGTCAATCAGGAATAGTACAACTTGCAGTTCCTGTTGACTATTCACTATTCACCATTGGCTTTTTCAGCTTTCTCAAATGTCTTGCTCGTGGCTGGCCCCGGCAGCGAGGCAATTTCCACGCTGTTCACATCGCTGATGCTGTGAATATCCATCAGCAATTTCGGTTCCCTGCCACCCATTACTGCCGCGATAGTTTCTTTTGGTTTTTGCAAACCAACATAATGTCCTTGTGAAATAACGGAATGTCGGTTCACTTTTGTTGGACCTTCAATCACCCAATCATTAGCATGCTTTTTATCAAAGCGACAGGTATTACAAATCCAACCCGGCTTGCCATCATAGCTTTGCACTTCCCCCCATTCGTCTTTACGGGCAGTTACTCGCAGCACCTCATCGCCACGTTGCCATAGAGTTACTTTCCCACAACACTTTTCATTCTCACAATCACGGTGTGCATCCACAGGCTTTGTAAACCATACCCTGTTTTTAAACCGGAATGTTTTATCTGTTAAAGCTCCAACTGGGCACACATCAATCATGTTTCCGCTGAAGTCGTTATCAATCGCTTTTGAAATATAGGTCGATATCTCTGCATGGTCACCTCTGTCCAGAATACCATGCACCCTGTTATCCGTTAGCTGGTCGGCCACATAGGTGCAACGATAACAAAGAATACATCTTGTCATGTGCAGTTGTATATAAGGACCTATATCCTCTTTCTCAAATGTTCTTCTTTTAAATTCGTAACGGGTACCTTCTTTGCCATGCTCATAGCCTAAGTCTTGCAGATGGCACTCACCAGCCTGATCGCATATCGGGCAATCCAATGGATGATTTAATAAAAGAAATTCCACCACACCTGCTCTTGCATCCTGCACTCTTTCACTGGTAATATTTTTTACAATCATGCCATCCATTACATTGGTGCGGCATGATGCGACCAGTTTCGGCATTGGTCTTGGGTCTGCGGTAGAACCGGCAGCCACTTCCACCAAACAGGTACGGCATTTACCACCACTGCCTTTTAGTTTACTGTAAAAGCACATGGCAGGCGGTGTTACATCTCCACCAATCTGCCTTGCAGCAGTTAATATAGATGTACCCGGAGCCACCTCGATAGTTATATTATCGATAGTGACTTTAAAATTTGCAGGTGCTTCTTTTTTAATTTCTTCCCCCATTTTATTTTTTATTTCTCGCAATGTCGCTACATCTCAAAGTTCTTTGTAGCGTCTTTGCGTCTTTGCGTGAAATACTTTAATTCGTTACCGGCACATGTACAGGGTCTGCATAACCAGCCAGTCCGTAGTTTCTTCTCAAACAATCTTCCGGATTATTCACATGCCATTCAAACTCATCCCTGAAATGCCGTATTGCTGCAGCGACCGGCCATGCGGCCGCATCACCTAACGGACAAATTGTATTTCCTTCAATCTTCCGCTGTATATCCCATAGCAAATCAATATCACTCATCTTGCCTTGCCCGTTCTCTATTTTCAATAATATCTTTTCCATCCAGCCGGTACCTTCACGACAAGGTGAACATTGTCCGCAGCTTTCATGGCGATAGAATCTTGCTAATGTGTAGGTATGTTTTACCACACATTGCG
>CALSAT010000402.1:0-4000 GCA_943372905.1 Bacteroides fragilis
CACAAACATTCCTGGTTCTATAATAAAACAGAGCCATTTTTCCGCTGGATGGAAAATAGTTACCAGGCCATGTTGCGCCGTTTTATGAAAGTAAAATGGGTGGCCCTGATACTGGTAGCCGTGTGTGTGTCCATTATATTCCTGATCGGTAAAGGACTGCAATCCGAATTAGCACCGATGGAAGACCGCAGCCAGTTCCGCCTGCAATTATCAGCCCCGGAAGGAACTTCCTTTGATGCAATGGATGTATATGTAAACCGGCTTACCAACCTGATGCTGGACTCCGTACCAGAAAGAGATGTGGTGCTGAGTGTTACCTCACCCGGCTTTACCGGGTCAGGAAATGCGAATACCGGCTTCGTAAGAGTAACATTGGCACCTCCTGCTAAAAGAAACCGGTCGCAAAAAGAAATTGTGGCGATGGTCAATAAAAATCTTCCTAAGTACAATGAAGGCCGTGCCTTTGCCATAGAAGAACAAACCATCGCTGTGAACCGCCGCGGCGGACAACCCGTATCATTCGTTATTCAGCATAATAATTTTGAAAAACTCACAGCAGTACTGCCAAAAATATTGGAAGAAGCAAGACAAAGTAAAGTGTTGCTGAATGCTGATGTGGATCTGAAGTTCAACAAACCAGAACTGAAGGTGGAGATAGACCGTTTGAAAGCTGCACAGTTGGGCATAAGTGTAAATGACATCTCACAAACACTGCAACTGGCCTACAGTAACCGCCGCCTGGGCTATTTCACGAAAGACGGTAAACAATACCAGGTAATGGGACAAGTGGCCCGCAATGACAGGGATGATCCTAATGACCTGAAAGTCTTGTTTGTAAGAAACAGCCGGGGTGAACTTATCAGTCTTGATAATTTAGTGTCCACGCAGGAATCAAATACCCCTCCTACTATTTATCACTTCAACCGCTATAAGTCTGCTACCATTTCAGCCGGATTACAACCGGGCAAAACGATCGGTGATGGTATTGAAGAAATGGAAAGGATAACGGATAAACTCCTGGATGAAACATTTGCCACCTCTTTATCCGGTTCCTCCAGGGATTTTAAAGAAAGCAGCAGTAACACCAGCTTTGCCTTCTTACTGGCCCTGGCGCTTATCTTCCTCATATTAGCAGCACAATTCGAGAGTTTTGTGGATCCGCTCATTATCATGTTCACTGTACCACTGGCGATAGCGGGTGCCACTCTGTCCTTGTGGTTATTTGGGCAAACACTAAATATTTTCTCACAAATAGGAATGATCATGCTGATCGGCCTGGTAACCAAAAATGGTATCCTGATCGTGGAATTTGCCAATCAAAACCAGGAGAAAGGCATGAAAAAAGCAGAAGCAGCTATTTACTCCGCCACGCAGCGGTTGCGGCCGATATTAATGACCAGCCTTGCGATGGCATTGGGGGCTTTGCCTTTAGCCTTATCGCTGGGCGCCTCCTCCACCAGCCGTATTCCGCTGGGCATAGTGATTGTCGGCGGTATCATGTTTTCACTGATACTTACTTTATTTGTTATCCCGGCCATGTATGCATTCCTTTCTACTAAAAAGAAGAAAAGCGAAATAGACCAGTATATTCATCCAGAAGCACAAACAACAACAACTGAAGCATTGCCAGCAAAATAATAATGAACATGATCAACAGAATTCTTTTACTCTTTTGTTTATTATTTGCCTTATCAGGTTCAGCACAGCGACAATTGACATTGGAAGAAGCCATTGCCACAGCGTTGAAATATAATTTTGATATAGAGCTCTCTAAAAATGATTCAGCCGTCGCCGCTTTAGATTATTCATACCGGAATGCAGTTTTCTTACCCCGTGTGAATGCCACTGCAGGCACCACCTGGAATACCAGTAACCAACGCCAAACGCTTGCTGACGGAAGTAAAAGACAACAGAACGGGTTGCGGTCAAACAACATCAATGCCGCACTGAACCTGAACTGGACCTTATTTGACGGACTGAAAATGTTTGCCACCCGTGACAAAGCCGAAGAGTTCATCAAACTGGGAGAACTGGGTATCAAGAACCAGGTAACGAATACGATTGCCAACGTTATCAATACTTATTATAATATCGTACGGCAGAAACAATTATTAAAAGCCATCGAAGAGCAAATGTCGCTCAGCCAGGAACGGGTAAAACTGGCCCAGTACAAACTGGATATTGGTGTGGGTGCCAAACCGGATGTATTACAAAGCAAAGTGGATAACAATGCACAAAAGGCGTTGCAACTGGAACAGCAGACCCTCATCAATCAGTTGAAAGAACAACTGAACCAGGCGATGAATATAAAAGATGCTCCTCCTTATGATGTTTCAGATTCCATCCCGCTCAATACCAGGCTCTCCTTAGGCGAGCTGCAAAACGGACTCGTAAATTCTAACCCCACCCTGCTTATTACAAAGAAAAATATCGATATCGCCAACCTGACATTGAAAGAAAGAAAAGCCGAACGCTGGCCGATTGTATCTTTTAACTCCTTGTATAATTTCACCCGGACGAATAATCAAACGGTCATCAACCCCTTCTCGCCGCTGTTCAGTCAGAGCAAAGGATTTAACTATGGCCTCACCGCCTCCATTCCTATCCTGAACGGATTCAATAATAAGCGGCAGATAAAGCAGGCAGAGCTTGACATTCGCTATCAGCAATTAGTACTTGAAAACCAGCAATCACAATTGAACCTTGCGGTGGTAAATGCCTTCCTGGAATATGAACAACAAAAAAAGGCGCTGGCGCTGGAAGAAGAAAATATTATACTGGCACGGGAAAATGTAAGCATTGTCTTCCAGGTGTATAAGCTCAATTCCAATACACTCATACAATTAAAAGAAGCAGAAAAAAGCCTGCAGGATGCCTACACCCGCCTTATTACTGCAAGGTATAATACCAAGTTATCTGAAACGGAATTGCTGCGGTTAAAGGGTGAACTGGTAAAGTAGAAGCTTGCACAAGAGCATCAGAGCAATGAGAAGCACATAATACAATTACCCCTTGCATGATTGTGTCTTTGCGAGATACAATAATTAGCCTTTCTTTGTTGCCTAAATCAACTACATGAACCCTCTTGTTGGCATCATCATGGGCAGTGACAGCGACCTGAATGTAATGCAGGCCGCCTCCGACATCCTGAAACAGTTTGATATTCCTCATGAAGTGACCGTGGTATCTGCCCATCGTACCCCGCACCGGATGATCGAGTACGCAGCCACCGCCAAAGACAGGGGCTTGAAAGTGATCATTGCCGGAGCAGGCGGTGCGGCCCATTTACCTGGCATGGTGGCATCCGTAACAGTATTGCCCGTTATTGGTGTGCCAATAAAATCTTCTAACTCTATTGATGGATGGGATTCGGTATTGTCCATTCTTCAAATGCCGAATGGGGTGCCCGTTGGTACCGTAGCATTGAATGCATCCAAAAATGCAGGCATACTGGCGGCCGAAATATTGGGCACTGCCGATGAAACAGTATCAAAAAAAGTAGCTGAGTATAAAAATTCCCTGAACAGCGAAGTGATTGAAAAAGTAGAGAAGATGAAACGGGATGGCTGGGAGAATAAGTTTGACTGACATTATTAATCATATCATGAATACTTCTTTGGGGTTTTGTACCACTTTGTAAAAAGAATATGGCTGATATAGAGTTGACATATTCCTTAAAAATCAATAACCTTCTATGTGATTGCCTATGTATCTATCTGCCTATGTGGTTCAATCGCTGAACAGAGTCATTCTGTTTATCCTGACAGTCGTTGCGGGCTCCTGTGGCAATAGTCACCTGCTCAAAGAAGTAAAAAAGCTGGAGCAATATCCATCCGCATCAGGCATTGAGTACCTGGACAAACAAACATATATCATCGGCGACGATGCTTCCAATCTCCTGGTCCTCGACACAAACCTCACCATCATTGACTCCATTCAACTTTATTCCTTTACTGAAAAAAGAATTCCCAAAGCCATCAAACCCGACCTGGAATCAATC
>CALSAT010000403.1:0-3965 GCA_943372905.1 Bacteroides fragilis
ATCCTCATTCTCGCATTTAACCTGTGCGGGTACCGTCTTGCAATTTCCCTGCTTCAAACAAAAGCAGATGCCCGCCTCGAAGCCCGCATTGACAACAGCGATTACGATGAGTCACAACTGATAGAAATGAGGGTTTCGCTGAATATGGCCTACCAGACCCGTTACACTGAGTTTGAACGCCATTATGGCGAGATCACCATTGATGGCAAAGCATACACTTATGTAAAAAGAAAGATCGAAGGGGATGTACTGGTACTGAAATGTATTGCCAACGAATCCCGCCAGCAATTGAAAAATACAGCTGATAACCTCGTAAAATCAAACACCGGACAAGACCAGGAAAACAATAACGGGAAGAAGCAGTCCTCTTCTGTCAAATCTTTCAGTACCGATTACGATGACAAGAATCAATTCTGTGATATAACGGCAGCCAGTATACTTAACAGCACTCTTTTTACAGGATTTACTGACACCCTGTCTGATGTACTGATTCTTACCCCGCATCAGCCGCCTAAATGCTAGTGGCCTCTTTTTTATTCTTTCCATTTATATTTTCTCTATTTACTAAATAAGTTATTATGCGATTAGCATTTATTGCTGTTGCGGCATTATGTTTTGCAACTGCCTGCACTGAAAAAAAGAACGATTACAAGCAAATAACCAGCGATCCCTTTTTATATTCTAAAACGGTGAAAGAATTGAACAATGTGGTGATGCAGAACAACTTCCCGCCTATCATTGCTTCCCGGAATTATGTGTATGCCAATATCGCAGCATACGAAGTAATAGCAGCAGGTAACCCACAGCAATATCAATCACTGGCAGGGCAACTGAACGGACTATCCACTGTTCCCGCACCAGCTGCTGGCCTGGAAATAGATTTCAACTTTGCCGCCATACTGGCTTTTTGCCAATTGGGTGAAGCAGTTACTTTTCCTGAAGGCAGCATGAAGGAATATGTGGACAGTTTGAAAAAACTGGTGAAAGACCATGGAATGCCAGGCAAGGTTTTCAGAAACACCGTAGCTTATGCAGATTCAGTAGGCAAGTCAATCCTGGCCTGGAGCAAAAAAGATAACTATGCCCAAACCCGGACCGCTTCGAAGTATGCGGTGCTGGACTCTCCGGGCAGATGGATACCCACGCCCCCCATGTATGCACAGGCACTGGAACCACACTGGAGAGAGATCAGGACCATGGTGATGGACAGCGCCAACCAGTTTACGCCGCCGCCACCGCCAAAGTTTGACATCACTAATAAGCAAAGCAAGTATTACCAGGAAGTGATGGCAGTAAAGAATGCCGGCGACAGTTTAACAGACGAGCAAAAGCATATAGCTGAATTCTGGGACGACTTGGGAAACAGGCTGAATGTATCTGGTCATATTATGTTTATGACCAAGAAATTTTCTCCTCCCGGCCACTGGATGAATATTGTGGGTATTGCAGCACAAAAAGCAAAATCAGACTTTGCCACTACGGTGTATGCTTACACAAAAACAGCTATCGCCATGTTTGATGCTTTTATTCAATGCTGGGATGAGAAATTCAGGAGCAATTATGCACGGCCTGAAACGGTTATCAATAAATATATTGATCAAAACTGGGTGCCATATTTACAAACGCCGCCCTTTCCTGAATATACCTGCGGACACAGCACAGTTTCATCAGCCTCAGCAGAAGCACTGACCAGTGTATTCGGCGACAACTTCGCTTATACTGATACCTCTGAACTGGAGTTTGGCATTAAAAACCGATCCTTCACTTCATTTCGACAGGCTGCAGAAGAAAATAACTGGGCCCGTTTTTATGGTGGGATTCATTTTCATAATTCCTGCCTGATAAGTACAGAACATGGAAAGAAAGTAGGGACACTGGTGAACCAGCGTCTCAAGATGAAAAAGTAATTAGTAACAAAAACCCAACGATTTTTACAATGAAATACATATATATTATTTCAGCAGTGGCACTATTGGCCATGGCTGATACAAAAAGCAATGCACAGGGCTGTGTGGCCATACGCAGCAATGGCAATTCCTGCAGCATCGGCAATCCGGCAGCTGCCAAAGGATGGCAGATGAATTTCAATAACCGTTATTTTAAATCATACAAACATTTTGTAGGCAGTGTAGAACAAAAAGAAAGAGAAGAAAATGGAACTGAAGTGATCAACCACACTTATTCTCTCGACATTACAGCCACCCGCTACTTTAATGCAAGATGGTCTGTAGGTATGACACTGCCTGTAATTTCCAACACCCGTTCTTCGTTATACGAACATGGCGGAAATGCTGGTGGCCCTTCGGCCCGTCACAATACCAGGTCATTCGGAATTGGCGATATGCGGGTAAGTGTGTACCGCTGGCTGTTCAATCCGGCCAAACATCCCAAAGGAAACATCCAGGCTGGTATCGGCATTAAATTACCGACCGGTGATTACCAGTACCAGGATTACTTTTATAAAGCCGATGGCACTACGGTACTGGGGCCTGTCGACCAATCTATTCAGCTTGGCGACGGCGGCACCGGCTTCACCGTGGAGATGAACAGCTATTACCAGTTCAACCACAAGTTTGGCATGTATGGTAATTTCTACTACCTCATCAATCCCCGTGAACAAAACGGCGTATCTACTGCCAGGGGAGGTACTTCTAATACAACAGCTATAAAATACTTCACTAATACCATGAGTGTGCCTGATCAATACATGGCAAGAGCCGGAGCCAGCTATATGACGGGTAAACTCACTTTTACCGGTGGCATTCGCCTGGAAGCTATTCCCAGCAGCGATCTTATCGGCGGCGATAAAGGCTTCCGCAGACCAGGGTTTGTAACCTCTCTGGAACCGGTTTTTTCATACCAGGCTAAAAAAGCAGCGCTTTACTTATCTGTTCCCGTTGCCCTGGAAAGAAACAGGACCAAAAGCTATGCCGACAAACTTCGAAGTGCCGATACTGGTACTGATGTTCACGGCGATGCAGCTTTTGCTAATTATGCAGTGACTGCGGGTGTATCGTTTCGGTTCTAAAGAAAAATCTATTTATTGACAGAAATGGCCCGCTTTACACAGCAGGACATTTCCTCGAATTCATTTATAAAACTATTTATGAAGAAGTTACTACTATTTATAGTGTTACTTGCCAGTATTAAGACAGGTGCACAAACAGATATTGACGCAATTATGATGGAGAAAAATGCCTTTTGCGTGGGTCCAATGTATGGCTACAGCAGTTGGAAAAACTACTGGGAAGGAACACTAAAAAGAGATAACGCCAACCTGGGAAAAGTTTCCACCAGTATGTACAACATCATGGGTAATTATGGTATCAGCAACAAACTGAATGTGCTGTTTGGTGTGCCTTATGTAAAAACAAAAGCTTCCGCAGGTCAATTAAAAGGGCTAAAGGGACTACAGGATTTTTCAGTATGGGTAAAATGGAAAGCGTACAGTAAAAGAATTGGTCAGGGGAGAGTATCCTTGTTTGCGATAGGCGGTTATTCATTGCCGGCTTCCAACTACACGGCTGATTTTTTACCCATGTCCATCGGCTTGGAAAGTAAAAATTTATCTCTCCGGGCTATGGCCGATTATCAGCGGGGCGCCTGGTTTGCCACCTTATCCGGCACTTATGTAAGAAGAAGCAATATTGAAATTGACCGTTCAGCTTACTATACAACTGAGATGCATTACAGTAATGAAGTAAAGATGCCAGATGCGGCTTCTTTCAATTTCCGGGCAGGCTACCGCGACAAAGGGGCGTATGCTGAGCTGGTAGTAGACAACTGGACCACTCTTGGTGGATTTGATATGACCCGCAATAATATGCCCTTTCCAAGTAATAAGATGAACGCAACCAGGGTAGGGTTAAATTTTAAATACCCAATGAGATTTCATCCCTCACTATCTGTTGTTGGAAACGGATTCATAACAGTAGCCGGAAGAAACATAGGACAAGCTACCAATT
>CALSAT010000404.1:0-3918 GCA_943372905.1 Bacteroides fragilis
TGGCTAAGAAAGTGAATGTTACCCCACTGCACGACAGGGTAATTGTAAAAGCTGCGGCTGCCGAAGAAAAAACTGCTGGTGGCATCATCATTCCGGACACAGCAAAAGAAAAACCACAACGTGGTGTGGTAATAGCTGCCGGTCCCGGTAAAAAAGACGAACCCGTAACAGTTAAAACAGGAGACACGGTACTGTATGGCAAATACGCCGGTACCGAGATCCAGATCGAAGGTGATGACTATCTTATCATGAGAGAGTCGGACATTCTGGCGATAGTATAATTTGGAAATTTGGAGATGTGACAATTTGACAATTGCCACTCCGGTTTTCAACTTATTTCCAAATCATCTAATTATCAAATTTTCAAATTAAATATTATGGCAAAACAAATCTTCTTCGACATTGAGGCAAGAAATAAAATGAAGAAAGGCGTTGACACACTGGCCAATGCCGTGAAAGTAACATTAGGCCCCAAAGGCCGCAACGTGGTGATCGAGAAAAAATTTGGTGCACCACAGGTTACTAAAGATGGTGTGACCGTAGCAAAAGAAATTGAACTGGAAGACCCTATTGAAAATATGGGCGCCCAGATGGTAAAAGAAGTGGCTTCTAAAACAGCCGACATCGCAGGTGATGGTACTACTACAGCCACCGTTTTGGCACAGTCCATCATCAGCGAAGGTTTGAAAATGGTGGCTGCAGGTGCCAACCCGATGGACCTGAAGCGGGGTATTGACAAGGCGGTAAGCCTGGTAGTGGAAAACCTGAAAGGACAATCTCAGACTGTTGGAAACGACAGTAAGAAAATTCAGCAGGTGGCTACCATTTCAGCGAATAACGATGAGACCATTGGTAAACTGATCGCTGAAGCTTTTGCCAAAGTAGGTAAAGAAGGCGTTATCACGGTAGAAGAAGCTAAAGGCACAGACACTACGGTAGACGTGGTGGAAGGTATGCAGTTCGACCGTGGATATATCTCTCCTTACTTCGTTACCAACAGCGAAAAGATGGAAGCTGAACTGCAGAATCCTTACATATTAATATATGACAAGAAGATATCTGCTATGAAAGATATCCTCCATATACTGGAGAAAGTAGCACAAAGTGGCCGCCCGCTGCTCATCATTGCAGAAGATCTGGAAGGCGAAGCGCTGGCTACACTGGTGGTAAACAAACTGCGTGGCACTATTAAAGTAGCCGCTGTAAAAGCACCTGGTTTTGGCGACCGCAGGAAGGAAATGCTGACTGATATCGCTATCCTCACCGGCGGTACTGTTATCAGTGAAGAACTGGGACATAAACTGGAAGGTGCCGATCTTGCTTCACTCGGACAGGCTTCTTCAGTTACCATTGATAAAGACAATACAACCGTGGTAGGTGGCAAAGGCAAGAAAGCTGATATCACTGCCCGTGTGAATCAGATCAAAGCACAGGTAGAGAATACCACTTCTGATTATGATAAAGAAAAATTACAGGAACGCCTGGCCAAACTGGCTGGTGGGGTAGCTGTACTGTATATTGGCGCAGCCACTGAAATGGAAATGAAGGAGAAGAAAGACAGGGTGGATGATGCACTGCATGCAACAAGGGCTGCTGTGGAAGAAGGTATCGTTCCCGGTGGTGGTGTAGCTTATATCCGTGCTATTGAAGCGCTTGATCCTAAAGTAAAAGGCCAGATAGCTGATGAGCAAACAGGCATGGCCATCGTTCGCCGGGCCCTGGAAGAGCCTATTCGCACCCTGACAGCCAATGCTGGTATCGACGGGTCTATCGTGGTACAAAAGATCAAAGAAGGGAAAGGCGATTATGGTTTCAATGCCCGCACCGAAGTGTATGAGAACCTGTTCAAAGCTGGGGTGATCGACCCAACTAAAGTTAGCCGTGTGGCATTGGAAAATGCAGCTTCCATTGCTGGTATGCTGCTGACCACCGAAGCCGTTGTGGCTGATAAGCCTAAGAAGGAAGAGCCTCATTCTCATGGTGCTCCTGATATGGGCGGAATGGGTTATTAAAACAAGAAGGAAGGTCAAAACAGGGATTCCGTTGCCGGAAGTCTTAAACAATGACCCAAATTATAGTCCCGTCTCTGTAAAGAGGCGGGATTTTTATTTGCCAGAGCAAAAAAAGCGATTGCAGGATTATGAAATATCCTTATTTTTAGCCCGCTTTTAACATCTTGCCGACAAAACAATTATTTTTTAACACAAACGCTTAATATGAGAAAATTTACACTCCTCATTTTTATGGGTCTTTTCTGTGTTGCGGCTTCTGCGCAACAGGGATATTGGTCCTCGGAAACAGCAAAAGGCGGTATCACCACCGACAAAGCTGTAGCGAGGCCATCCTTCCCAAAAGAGTACAAACTCTTTACTTTAAACATCGAACCATTACGCCAGCAATTGTTTACCGTGGTAGACAAGCAGGGCCGTAGCTCAACCGTGATCTCTTTGCCAAACGCAGAAGGTACACTGGAGCAATTCGAGGTGTTTGAAGCTTCCAACTTTGATAAGGCCTTACAAGCCCGGTTTCCTGAGATCCGTGCTTTTTCAGGTCGTGGTATCTCAGATAAAGGCTCAATGCTGAAGATCAGTATTTCCCCGCAGGGAATACAGACGATGGTTTTCAGGACCGGCTCCAAGCCTAATGAGTACATTGAACCCTACTCTCAGGACCATACTGTATATGCAGTATTCAAGTCACAAAGGGCCAAAGGTGGTTTACCATGGGTTTGCTCAACTCCGGACCAGGAACTGGCTGCCGGCATTACTGCAAATGTATCCGCCCTTCGTCCGGAAAGCAATGCCGGCGAATTAAAGACAATACGCCTGGTGCAATCCTGTAATGGTGAATATTCTAACTTCTTCGGCGCTACCAGCTCTGCACAAGTAGCATTGGTACTGGCCGCTTTCAATGCAACCCTTACCCGTTGCAACGGAACGTACGAAAAAGACCTGGCATTACACCTGAACCTGGTAAATGAATCAACCAATGTGATCTATTACGATCCTGTTACCGATCCATATACAACCTTGGGAAGCTGGAATACTCAATTACAAATTGCCCTCAATACATCGTTAACCGGACCGTCAACAACATTAGCGGCCAACAATGCCGCTTATGATATTGGCCATATGTTTGGAGCCTCCGGAGGAGGTGGAAACGCTGGCTGTATAGGTTGTGTTTGCGTAGATGGAGTTGCCTCAGGTAACGGAGCTACCAAAGGCAGAGGAATTACTTCCCCCGCTGACAATATTCCTCAGGGCGACAATTTTGATATTGACTATGTAGCACATGAAATAGGCCATCAATTGGGCGGTAATCACACTTTTTCTTTTCAAAGTGAAGGCACTGGTGTAAATAAAGAAGTTGGTTCCGGTGTTACCATTATGGGTTATGCAGGTATAGTCGCCGGCTTAAACGTGGATGACCACTCCATTGATGTTTGGCATCAGGCTTCTATTCAACAGATCCAGGTAAATATGGCAACCAAAACATGCCCTATTACTATTAGCCAGACTGGTGTAAACGCTACTCCAGTGGTTGCTGCTTTAACCAATTATACAATACCTCCATCCACACCATTTGCTCTTACTGGCTCTGCCTCAGATGCAAATCCGGGTGATGTGCTTACTTATTGCTGGGAGCAAAACGATGATATATCTGGTCAGACCGGTGCAAACAGTGTGGCAAGGGAAAACAAACCTGTTGGGCCAAACTGGCTCACCTACCCGGCCACAACCTCTCCAACAAGGCTGATGCCAAGATTATCAACTATTCTTGCTGGTTCTAACCTTACCGGCGCCAATCCGGGCGGTACCGCCGGAATAAGCGTTGAAGCCCTGAGCAATGTAAGCCGTACGCTTAATTTCCGCCTTACTGCCAGGGACAACAGACCTTATAATGGCACGGCAGTTGGTC